>NZ_BAAASD010000008.1:0-266091 GCF_039532705.1 Streptomyces sparsogenes subsp. cuspidosporus
AGCAGCCCGCCGTGCCCACGCCGCCCGCCGCGCTGGCCCCGCAGCCCGCCGCCCCCGCCAAGCCGGCGCCGGCCGTGGGCCCCGGCGCGGGCGCAGGAGCCGGTCCAGGCGCCGAACCGGCGCCCACGCCGCCGCAGGCGTTCGGGCCGCCGGAGGTCACCTCCTTCGACGCGACGCCCAACACGCCCAACACCCCCCACACACCCAACACCCCCGCCGCCCTGGGCTCCGTCGGCCTGGGCGGCCCCGGCGGGACCGGTGGCCCCGGCGGGCCGTTCGCGCCCGTGCCCTCCCCCACCCCCACGCCGCCGCCCGCGAAGCGGAGCAGGCGCAAGCCGGTCATCATCGCCTCCGCCATCGTCGCCACCCTGGTCATCGCGGGCGCGGCCGCCTTCGCCTACATGGCCTCCAACGACGACAAGGAGAAGCGCGACTACAGCAAGTTGACCAAAACGCCCCCCGCCGCCTCCACGGCCACCGACGGGCCGTCGCCGTCCACCGACGACACCGGCTCGCCCACTCCGTCCTCCACGTCGCTGGGCTCCAGCGGCGACGTGCCCGACGAGTACCTCGGCGCCTGGGAAGGCGAGATCATGGAGAGCGGTTCGGCCACCGGCAAGATCCGCCGCGTCGTCATCTCCCAGGGCCCGATCGGCTCCAAGACCATCGAGACCTTCACCGCGGCCTCCGACTCCTTCTGCCAGACCAAGGCCACCCTCAAGGACGTGAAGAGCCTTCTGGTCGTCGAGGACGAGGAGGTGGACACCAGCATCCCCACCGACAGTTGCAGCACCGTCGGAGAGCAGACCCTGAAGCTGGGCGACGACGGCTCCATCGCCTGGAACAACTCGGACGGCTCCGCCTCGGCCACGCTGCGCCCCTCGAAGTCCGGGAACAAGGCCATCCCCGACAAGTACCTGGGCACCTGGCTGGCCAAGGACGCGTTCGGGGAGTCCGGCGCCACCCTGAAGATCACCATCAAGCAGGGCGCGATCGGCACCGAGGTGACCGATGACCTCGGGGAGAGCCAGAGGTACGAGTGCAAGGGCAACCGGGTCCTGGTCTCGGTCGAGAAGGGCCTGGTCCTGAGCCCCGCCAACATCACCGAGGAGGCCCCCGAGGACTCCTGCCCGTCGAGCAGCATGCTCACCTTCACCGCCGCCGGGTCTGACAAACTCCGTGTCCAGTACGACGATCCGAACGACTACAGCGACGAGACCCAGACGCAGACGTTCACCCGGGTCGACTGATCGCACACGGACAGGAGCCGCACGGCAATGGAGAACCTCGGGGCCCAGGACCCGCGGTGGATAGGCGAGTACCGGCTGCTCGCCAGGCTGGGAGAGGGCGGAATGGGCCGGGTGTACCTGGCCCGCTCCGCCCGTGGCCGCACCGTCGCCGTAAAGCTCGTGAAGGCCGAACTCGCCCGCCAGCCGGACTTCCGCAGCCGCTTCCAGCGTGAGGTCGCGGCCGCGCGGCGGGTCGGCGGCCAGTGGACCGCGCCCGTCCTGGACGCCGACACCGAGGCCGAGGTGCCCTGGGTGGCCACCGGCTACATCGGCGGCCCCTCCCTGCACGACGTGGTCGCCGGGCAGTCCGGCGCGCTGCCCGAGCACTCCGTACGGACCCTCGCCCACGGACTCGCCCTCGCACTCCGCGACATCCACGGCGCCGGGCTGATCCACCGCGACCTGAAGCCCTCCAACATCCTCGTCACCATCGACGGCCCGCGCGTCATCGACTTCGGCATCGCGCGGGCGCTGGAGACCATCGCCGGCCTCGGCAGCGGTCTGACGGTGACGGGCGCGGTCGTCGGCTCACCCGGCTTCATGTCGCCCGAGCAGGTGCGCGGCGAGACCGTCACCACCGCGAGCGATGTCTTCTGCCTCGGGTCGGTGCTGGCCTTCGCCGCCACCGGCCGCCAGCCGTTCGGCAACGTGACCAGTGGGGTGCACGCCCTGCTGTACCGGATCGCCCAGGAGGAGCCCGACCTGGAAGGGCTGCCCGAAGGGCTGCGCGAACTGGTCACCGGCTGTCTGCACAAGGACCCGGCCGCCCGGCTGTCGGTGGAGGACGTGGTGGCCCGCACCGCGCCGCAGGCGGAACGGGCGGGCGCCGCGGCCGGCCCCTGGCTGCCGGGCGAGCTGCTGGCCAAGCTCGGGCGGGACGCGCTGCAACTGCTGGAGATGGAGGCGGACGCCGAGACCGACTCGGACACCGCCACCCTCCGGCGGACCCCCGTCCCGGCCGGCCCCGACGGCACCCCTGTCGGGGTCGCGGCGCCCGGCCACGCGACGCCGGGCGGGCCCGCGGTGCCCGGCGCGTACGCGCAGCCGACCGCGCCCGCCGCCTACCCGGCCGCCGCCCACCCCGGCTACCCGATGGCCGGCGGCGGGGCCGGACAGCCCTGGGCGGCCGCCCAGCACCACGTGCCGGGCCGCTTCCCCGCCCCGCCCGCCAGGACGCTGCGCCCCTCGCGCGGCCTGGGCAACACCATGATGTGGCTGTTCGGCGCCTTCGCGCTGCTGTCCGTCGCCCACCTGGGGCTGAACGGCACTCTGTACAGCGCCTACGTGGACAAACTCGGCGGCACCGGCGGCCAGAGCGCGATCGACGAAACCAGCGACGCCCTGGGCATCCTCGAGATCTTCACCGGGTTGCTGGGGCTCTCGCTCGTCGTGATGTACCCGGTGTGGTTCCGGCGCGCCTACCTCAACGCCACGTTCCTCGCGCCCGGCCGCCAGCGGTACGACAGCGGCCTCGCGGTCGGTTCGTGGTTCATCCCCGTCGCCCAGCTCTGGCTTCCCAAGCAGATGGCCAATGACATCTGGTCCTCCAGCGCGCCCCCGGGCACCCGGCCCGCCTCCCGCGCGCTGCTGCACTGGTGGTGGGCGCTGTACGTGACGATGTTCGTCGTCATAGCCGTCCAGGGACTGGTGGACGCCTTCGCCGACACGACCGATGAGAACCGGCAGGCCGTCGCCTGGGACATCCTCAACGACCTCGTCTCGATCCCCGCGGCCGTGCTCGCGCTGCTCGTGGTCTCCCGCGTCACCAGGATGCAGCAGCCCCAGCGCTGGCAGCCGGAAGCCGGGGCCTTCGGGCCTCCCGCCATGCGGTAGCGGGAGGCCCGGCCGCGGGTTTCCCCGTGCCTCGGAGGATCAGAGGAACGAGTTGATCTGGATCGTCTCGTCGCGGCCCGGCCCGACGCCGATCGCCGAGATGGGCGCGCCCGACATCTCCTCCAGCGCCTGCACGTACTTCTGCGCGTTCTTCGGCAGCTGGTCGAAGGACTTCGCCTGGGTGATGTCCTCCGACCACCCCGGCAGCGTCTCGTAGATCGGCTTCGCGTGGTGGAAGTCGGTCTGGCTGTAGGGCAGCTCGTCGACCCGCTTGCCGTCGATCTCGTACGCGACGCAGACCGGGATCCGCTCCCAGCCGGTCAGCACGTCCAGCTTGGTGAGGAAGAAGTCGGTCAGGCCGTTGACCCGGGTCGCGTAGCGCGCGATGACCGCGTCGAACCAGCCGCAGCGCCGGTCGCGGCCGGTGGTCACGCCCCGCTCGCCGCCGATCGTGCGCAGCTTGTCGCCGTCCTCGTCGAAGAGCTCGGTCGGGAACGGGCCCGCGCCGACCCGGGTGGTGTAGGCCTTGAGGATGCCGATCACCCGGTTGATCTTCGTCGGGCCGACGCCGGTGCCCGTGCAGGCACCGCCCGCGGTCGGGTTCGAGGAGGTCACGAAGGGGTACGTGCCGTGGTCGACGTCCAGCAGCGTGCCCTGGCCGCCCTCGAAGAGCACGACCTTGCCGTCGTCGATCGCGTCGTTGAGGATCAGGGTCGTGTCCGCGACGAAGCCCCGGAGCTGGTCCGCGTAGCCCAGCAGCTCCTCGACGACCTGCTCGACGGTGATCGCGCGCCGGTTGTAGAGCTTGGCGAGGACCTGGTTCTTGAAGTCGAGGGCCGCCTCGACCTTCTGCCGCAGGATCGACTCGTCGAAGATGTCCTGCACCCGGATCCCGACGCGGTTGATCTTGTCGGCGTAGGCCGGGCCGATGCCCCGGCCGGTGGTGCCGATCTTCCGCTTGCCGAGGAACCGTTCCGACACCTTGTCGAGGGTGGTGTGATACGGCGTGATCAGATGCGCGTTACCACTGATCAGCAGCTTGGACGTGTCGATGCCGCGCGCGTTCAGCCCGCTCAGCTCGGAGAGCAGGACCGCCGGGTCCACGACGACGCCGTTGCCGATGACCGGGGTGCATCCCGGGGAGAGGATTCCGGAAGGGAGGAGGTGCAGCGCGTACTTCTGGTCGCCGACGACGACCGTGTGGCCGGCGTTGTTGCCGCCCTGGTAGCGCACCACGTAGTCCACCGAGCCGCCGAGCAGGTCGGTGGCCTTTCCCTTGCCTTCATCACCCCACTGAGCACCGAGCAGCACAAGTGCGGGCACAGGCGTACACCCCTTCCGGGCGGGGCATGTCCAACGTGCGTGGTGGCTCGCGCAACCACAAGAGCCGTCGAACCGGTGCCCCGGATAGACGAAGCCCCTGGCGCAACAGCGACAGGGGCTCTTGCACCGAGAGATTACCTGAGGAAGGACCGAGGTGTCGGCTCCAGATCCCTGGCAGATTTCTCCGGACGCCGTCCGGGGGCGCCCCCTGCTCGTGCTCATCGACCCGGCGGCCCGCCGATCGGACGGGGAGTCGGTGCGGATCGCGAAAGATGTGCTGTGTGCGGGCGCGGCCGCGAAAATCTGCCTGCCGGAGGGGCCGGAGGAGGTCGAGCGGGCGCTGGCCCGGCGCGGCAGCCGCCGCCCGGTCGTGGTCGGCGACCACCGGGCCCTGCTGCGGACCGTGGAGCTGCTGCACCGCAAGCGGGAGCTGGCGGACGCGGCGCTGTCGGTGGTGCCGGTGGGCGGCGCGGCGACGGTGTCGCTGGCCCGCGCCCTCGGGCTGCCGACGGACGCGGTCAGCGCGGCCCGCACGGCGCTCGACGGCGCCGCCCACCGCCGTGACCTGCTGGTCGACGAGAGCGGCGGGGTGGTGCTCGGCGGCCTGCGGATCTCCGGCGGGGAGCAGATGGGGGCCGGGGCGGGTGCGTACGGCGCGGGGTACGGGGCCGAGGTCGGCGGGTGCGGCTTCACCCCGTACGAGGGCCCGCACGACGGCCCGTACGACAGCCCGCACGACGGCCCCTACGACGGCCCCTACGAGGAGGCTCAGGACGGCGGCCACGAGGCCCAGGACGGCCCGTACGAGGCTCGGGACCGCGCCCCGTACGAGACCCGCGACGGGGGCGCGGACGGCGCTCCGTACGGGGCTCCGGACGGCGCCGTGGGCAGCGCGGCGGGCGGTGGCGGGCGCGCCGGCGTCGGGCCCGCCCGGGGCCCCGGCGGCTTCTCCGCCACGGCCGGCCACCAGCCGTGGTGGACCCCGGCGGCCCGCACCGCGCGCAGCGCGCTGACGCTGCTGTCGCTGCCGGGCATCGGCCTGGGCGGCTCCCGGCGGCGGGTGCGGCCGCCCGCGCAGCGGCTGCGGGTGGAGGCGGACGGCGTGCTGCTGGCCGACCTGGACGAGCCGGTCGAGCGGGTCTCGGTGTCCACGGCGGCGGGCGGCGGCCTGGCCGAGGTCGTGGTGCACCCGCGCGCCGGGACCGGCCCGGTCCGGGTGCGCGCCGGTGCGATCACCGTCTCGGGGCCCGACTTCCACTACCGCGCGGACACCGTGACCCGGGGCCCGGTGCGCACCCGCACCTGGACGGTGCTGACCGGGGCCTGGCACCTGATGCTCCCGCGAGGGGGCTGAGCCGGGATGCCGACGGACTTACGGCGCTCCGGCGGGGTCGGCGCCCCGCTCCTCCGCGCGGGCGCTCTCCTCACGGGCCCGCCAGCGCGCCAGCATGTGGATCAGCTCCGCCTGCATGAACTCGTAGAACTCCGCGGTCTTGGCCACGCGTGCGCCCGCCGGGGTGTCGCTGCCGAGTATCTTCGCGCCTTCGCGCATCGTGTTCTGCCAGCGGGTGAGGAACTGGTCGCGGTGGGCCACGGCCTCGTACCAGACCTCGTTGTAGAGGCGGTACTGGTCGCGCCGGGAACCCGGCTCGCGCTCGCGGGTGATCAGGTTCAACTGGTTCAGGTAGCGGACCGCGCCCGAGACCGCGGCCGGGCTGATCCGCAGCCGCTCGGCGATCTCGGCGGCGGTGAGCCTGCCGGGGTCGGAGACGAGCAGGGCGGCGAACACCCGGGCGCCCATCCGCTGCATCCCGGCCTCGGTCATGTCCGCGGCGAACCGCTCGACGAACCGGGACACCTGCTCTTCGTCACGCGCCGCTTCCTGGCCCCCGCCGTCACGGGCGCTTCCCTTCTGCGTCACCTCCGTCACCGCCCTCACCATCTCCCCTCGTTGCTCGTTCAATATCAGTTTATACGCTTCCCTAACTTCACAAATTTGTGAAACTAGCGTAGCTTCAGAAGCATGACAACGGCAATCTCCACCTCCGGCCTCCACAAGTCATTCGGCCGTACCCACGCGTTGGACGGCCTCGACCTGGAGGTCGAGACGGGCGAAGTCCACGGCTTCCTCGGGCCGAACGGGGCCGGGAAGTCCACCACCATCCGCGTCCTGCTCGGTCTGCTGCGAGCCGACAGCGGAGCGGTCCAAGTGCTCGGCAAGGACCCCTGGCACGACGCGGTCGAGCTGCACCGCCGCATCGCGTACGTGCCCGGCGACGTGACCCTGTGGCGCAACCTCAGCGGCGGCGAGGTCATCGACCTCTACGGGCGGCTGCGCGGCGGCCTGGACAAGGACCGGCGCGCGGAGCTGCTCGAGCGGTTCGAGCTCGACCCCACCAAAAAGGGGCGCACCTACTCCAAGGGCAACCGGCAGAAGGTCGCGCTGGTCGCCGCCTTCGCCTCGGACGTCGACGTGCTGATCCTCGACGAGCCGACCTCCGGGCTCGACCCCCTCATGGAGGAGGTGTTCCGCGACTGCGTGATCGAGGAGCGGGACCGGGGCCGCACGGTGCTGCTGTCGAGCCACATCCTCAGCGAGGTCGAGGCGCTGTGCGACCGGGTCAGCATCATCCGCAAGGGCCGCACCGTCGAGACCGGCTCGCTCACCGAGCTCCGCCACCTCACCCGCACCTCCGTCACCGCCGAGCTGGCCGGCCCGCCCAACGGCCTGTCCGCCCTCCCCGGCATCCACGGCCTCGACATCCAGGGCAAGCGGGTCAAGCTCCAGGTCGACACCGACAAGCTGGACGCCGTGCTGCGGCAGCTCAGCGAGTCGGGCGTGCGCAGCCTGACCAGCACCCCGCCCACCCTGGAAGAGCTGTTCCTGCGCCACTACCAGGACGACATCCGCGACGAGGCAGAGGCGGTCGCCCGATGACCGCCGTGGCCGACACCCGCGCCGCCGCGCCCGAGCGCGCCGGCTCCCGCGACCTCGCCGGCACCGGCGTGCTGCTGCGGCTCGCGCTGCGCCGCGACCGGGTCATGCTCCCGGTGTGGGTGCTGGCCATCGCCGTGACCGGCAGCAGCACGCTCACCCGGATGAAGAGCATCTACGACACGGCCGCCGACCGTGCCCAGGTCGCCCGCGACATGAACAACAACGGGGCGATGCGGTCCATGCTCGGGGTGGCGTTCGGCGACTCGTACGGCGCCCTCACCGTCTGGCGCGTGGGTGTCTTCCTCGCCGCCTTCGCCGGGATCATGAGTGTGCTCCTGGTCATCCGGCACACCCGCGAGGAGGAGGAGTCGGGCCGCCAGGAAGCACTCTCCTCCGGCATGGTCGGCCGCCGCGCCGGCCTGACCTCCGCCCTGCTCACCGTGGTCATCGCCAACGCGGCCATCGCCGTGCTGATCACCGCCACCCTCGCGGGCGAGGGCGGCGGCGGCGCGCTCGCCCTGGGCCTGTCCGTCGGCCTCACCGGCCTGGTCTTCGGCGCCCTGGCCGCTGTCATCGCCCAGATCACCGACAACGCGCGGCTGGCGAGGGGCATCGCCGCCGGGGCCGTCGGCGTCGCGTACATGCTGCGCCTGCTGGGCGACGCGGCCAAGGACGCCTCCGAGGGCTCCAGCCATGTGCTGGTGTGGCTCTCGCCCATCGGCTGGGCGGAGAACACGCGGCCGTTCGCGAACGAGCGGTGGTGGGCACTGCTGCTGTCGGCCGCCTTCGCGGCCGGCTCGCTCGCCCTCGCCTACTCCCTCGCGGGCCGCCGTGACATCGGTGCCGGCTTCTTCTCCTCCCGCCCCGGTCCCGCCACCGCCGCTCCCTCCCTCCTGAGCCCGTACGGCCTGGCCTGGCGGCTCCAACGCGGCACCCTGCTCGGCTGGTTGATCGGCGTCACCCTCTCCGCCGCCGGCCTCGCCGGCGTCGCCAACGGGGCGGACGACATCGTCGGGGACAGTGAGAAGAACCGCGAAGTCATCGAGCGCATGGGAGGGTCGCACAACCTCACCGACGCCTTCCTCGCCGCCATGGTCGGCATCCTCGGCGTGATCATCACCGTCTACGCCGTCGGCGCGGCGCTGCGGCTGCGCAGCGAGGAGACCGACCAGCGCGCCGAACCGCTGCTGGCCAACGCCGTCAGCCGACTGCGCTGGGCCGCGAGCCATCTGGTGATCGCCTACCTCGGCCCGGCCGTGGTCCTCGTCGCCGGCGGCCTCGTGATGGGCCTCGTCCACGGATCCGCGACCGACGACCTGGGCGGTCAGGTGCCCCGCCTGCTGGGCGCCCTGCTCGCCCAGGTCCCGGCGGTGTGGGTCGTCGTCAGCGTGGTGGTCTTCCTCTTCGGCCTGCTGCCCGCGTACACATCGTCTCTCGGCTGGGGCGTGGTCGGGGTGGTCGTCGCGCTCGGGTGGCTCGGCCCGGCGCTCAACGTGTCCCAGTCCGTCCTGGACATCTCCCCCTTCGGCCACCTGCCGAAGCTCCCGGGCGAGAGCGTCTCGGCGACGCCCTTCGTCTGGCTCCTCCTGCTGTCGGCCGTGCTGACGGCCGCGGGGCTGTGGGGGCTGCGGCGCCGCGACATGGCCAACTGACGCGAACCGGCGCTCCGGGGCCGGAACCCCCGCCGTCGTCCACACCCTGTGGACGACGGCGGGGGTTCCGCCGTTCACGGATTCAGACCTCGACCAGCAGTTCCCGCAGCCCCCGGATCACGAACCCCGGGTTCCACCGCGGCTCCGCCACCAGCCGCAGCCCCGGCGCCCTCCGCAGCAGCGCACCGAAGGAGGCGGTCAGCTCCAGGCGGGCCAGCGGCGCGCCCAGGCAGTAGTGGATGCCCCCGCCGAAGCTGAAGTGCGGATTGTCCGCACGGGACAGGTCGAGCCGGTCGGGGTCGCGGAAGCGCTCCGGATCGCGGTTCGCTGAGCCGAAGAGCAGCGCCACCTCGCTGCCGCGCGGAATGACCGTCCCGCCGACCTCGATGTCGTCCAGCACCCACCGCTCGAACAGCTGCAACGGCGTGTCATAGCGCAGCAGCTCGTCCACGGCGGTGGGTAGCAGCCCGTCCGGATCGGACCGCAGCAGCGCCAGCTCGTCGGGGTTGCGGAAGAGAGCCAGCCAGCCGTTGCCGGTGGAGTTGACCGTGGCCTCGTGCCCGGCGTTCAGCAGCAGCACACAGGTGGAAATCATCTCCTGCTCGGTCAGCCGGTCCCCCTCGTCGTGCGCCGCCACGAGCCCACTGATCAGGTCCTCGCCCGGGGCCCGGCGGCGTGCGGCGATCAGCTCCCGAAGATACGCCGAGAACTCCACGGACGCCCGCACCGCGCGCCGCGCCGTCTCCTCCCCCGGGTTCAGCTCGTACATCCCGCAGATGTCCGCCGACCACGGCCGCAGCGCCGCCCGGTCCCCGGGCGGGATCCCCAGCATCTCCGCGATGACCGCGACCGGCAGCGGCTCGGCGACCGCCGCCACCAGATCGCCGCCGCCCTCGGCGACGAACGACTCGACCAGCTCGTTCGCCAGCCGCTCCACGGTCGGCGCGAGCCGCTCGACCATACGCGGTGTGAACGCCTTGGACACCAGGCGGCGCAGCCGGGTGTGGTCCGGCGGCTCCAGGTCCAGCATCCCGTGGTCGTTGAGCGTGTGGAACGGCTCGTGTTCGGGCGGCGGGGCGGTGCGGCCGAACTCCTCGTGGCTGAACCGGTGCAGATAGGTACGGCCCAGGCGGCGGTCCCGCAGCAGGGCGCGGACGTCCTCATAGCGCGGGATCAGCCACTGCCGGGAGGGCTCGAAATACTGCGCCCGGCCACGGTCGCGCAGCGCCGCGTACACCGGGTAGGGGTCGGCGACGAACGACGGCCGCCAGGGGTCGAAGGCCGCCGGGGCCTGCACTGCGCTGCTGCTCATGGCGGGACGCTACCTCACGCCTTTGGTCGGGCTGGGCGGGCTCGGTGCCCGGGGGGCTGGGCGGGCTGGGTGGACTGGGCGGGCTGGGTGGACTGGGCGGGCTGTGTGGGCTCGGTGGGCGATCTCGTCGGCGACCGTGCGGGCGGCGGGCGCCGTGGGGTCGATCAGCGGGAAGTGGCCGGCGCCGGCCACACGCACCATGCGGACCGGCTGTCCGGCGCGCCGCGCGGCCGCCGCGAACGCCTCCGCGACCGGCGGCGGGACGTCGATGTCGGTGGTGCCCTGCACGAGGGTGGTGGGGACGGCGGTGGGCAGCAGCGCGGCGGGATCGGCGAGCGGCAGCCGGTTCGGTGCCCGCTCCTCGCCGTCGAGGAGTTGGTCCACGGCGTCGGAGCAGACCCGCAGCTCCCGGGCCGTCGTGAAGTCCGCGATGGGAGCGAGGGCGACCACGCCGCACACCGGGGGAGGGGAGGCGAGGTGCCAGCGGCAGTCCGGCGGCAGGACATGGCGGGCCGCCGCCCACAGCGCGGCGTGCCCGCCCGCGGAGTGCCCGGCGAGCACGACGCGCGCAAGGTCTACGGGCAGCGCCAGCCCGCGCGCCAGCCCGGGCACGGTGTCCACGGCGGCCGCGATGTCGTCCAGCGTCTCCGGCCACCGCCCGGCCCGCGGTCCCGCCACGCTCCCGGCCCCGGCCGCGTCCGCCTCCCCCGCCTTTTCCGCCTGCTGCCCCTTCTCCGCCTCGTCACGGGCGCCCCGGCGGTACTCCACCGACGCCACCACGAAGCCGCGCCCCGCCAGATACGCGGCGAACGGCGAGAGGTGACGCCGGTCGTACGGGGCGCGCCAGGCGCCGCCGTGGAACAGCAGCACCAGCGGGACAAGCGCCGCCCGCTCCGCCTCGGGCAGATAGAAGTCGACCACCTGGTCGCGGTGGTCGCCGTACGCGGCGACCCGGTGGGGGGCCACGGGCGCCAGCCCGAAGAGCGACGCCGCCTGGGCCTCGACGGCCCGGCCCGCGTCCGCGCCTGTTTCCCGACCGGCGCCCACCGCTACGCCACCTCCCCCGGCGCCTCCGCGAGCACCGCGGCCAGGACCCGCGCCGCGCGCTCCACATCGGCGAAGCCCGTGTAGAGCGGGGTGAAGCCGAAACGCAGGATGTCTGGCCTGCGGAAGTCGCCCACGACCCCGCGCCGGATGAGCTCGGCCATCACCTCGCCCGCGTCGGCGCAGCGCAGCGCGACCTGGCTGCCGCGCTCCTGGTGGGCCGCGGGGGTGACGGACTCGACGCGCCCGGCCGGGACGTACGCCTCGACGCAGCGCAGGAAGAAGTCCGTCAGCGCCAGGCTCTTGGCCCGCACGGCATCCGGCGAGACCCCGTCCCAGACCTCCAGCGCGGCCTCCAGGGCCAGCATGGACAGGATGTCCGGGGTGCCGACCCGACCGCGGAGGGCGCCGTCGGCCGGGGCGTAAGCGGGCGCCATGCCGAAGGGGTCGGCGTGGGAGTTCCAGCCGGGCAGCGGGGAGTCGAAGCGGGGCTGGTGCTCGCGCGCCACGTACAGGTAGGCGGGCGAACCCGGCCCGCCGTTGAGGTACTTGTACGTGCAGCCGACCGCGAGATCGACCCCGTGCGCGTCGAGCCCCACCGGCAGCGCGCCCGCGCTGTGGCACAGGTCCCACACGACGAGGGCGCCCGCCGCGTGGACGGCGGCCGTGGTGCCGGGCAGGTCGTGGAGGCGGCCGGTGCGGTAGTCGACGTGGTTGACGAGCGCGACGGCGGTGCGCGGGCCGACGGCGGCGGCGATGTCGGGGGCCGGTACGGGGCGGAGCGTGCAGCCGGTCATCCGGGCGGCCGACTCGGCGATGTAGCCGTCGGTGGGGAAGGTGGACTCGTCGACGAGGATCTCGTCACGCGTCCCGCCCCGCGACTCCTCGGGCGAACCACCCCGCGTCCCGTCCCGCGGCTCCTCGCCCGCCGCCGCCCGCGCCTGGGCGATCCGTACCGCTCCGACGACCGCCTTGAAGACGTTGACGCTGGTCGAGTCGCCGACCACCACCTGGCCGGGCGCCGCGCCGACGAGCCGCCCGATGCGGTCGCCGATCCGCTCCGGCGCCGTCCACCAGCCGCTCTCCTCCCAGGAACGGATGCGCAGCCGCCCCCACTCCCGGCCGATCACGTCGGCCAGCCGGGCGGGGACGGCGGCCGGCAGGGCGCCGAGCGAGTTGCCGTCGAGGTAGACCGTGCCGTCGCTGTCGTCGCTGTCGCTGTCGTTGTCGCTGTCGTCGAGGACGAACTCGGCGCGCTTGGCGCGCAGCTCGTCGGCGGCGTCCAGCTTCGCCGCCTCTTCCGCCAGGGTCGCGTGGGGCTCAGACATGGCTGCGCGCCGTCCACAGCTCGGGGAAGACGTTCTTCGCCGCCCGCTTCTCCAGCCAGGCGACCCCCGCCGAACCCCCCGTGCCGGTCTTGGCCCCCATGGCCCGCCGGGTCGCGACGAGATGGTCGTTGCGCCAGCGCCACACCAGCTCGGCGACCTCCGTGAGCGCCTCGCCGAGCCGGGCCGGCCCGCTGTCCTCCGGGCCGGAGTAGATCTCCTGCCAGACCCGCTCGACCGCGGGGTCCGGCTCGTAACGCCGCGCGGGGTCGCGGTCCAGCACCGACTCGGGGATCGCGAAGCCGTGGCGGGCGAGATGGCGCAGCACCTCGTCGTAGAGGCTGGGCTCGGTCAGCGCCTTCTCCAGCTCCGCGTGGACGCGCGGCGCGCCCCGGTGCGGGACGAGCATGGACGCGGACTTCTCACCGAGCAGGAACTCCATCCGCCGGTACATGGCGGACTGGAAGCCGGAGCCCTCGCCGAGCGCGGAACGGTAGGCGTTGAACTGGGCGGGCGTGAGGTGGGCGAGCGGCTTCCACGACGCGTTGAGCGACTCCAGCTCGTACGTGGACCGCTTCAGGGCGGCCAGCGCGGTGGGCAGGTCGTCCTCGCGCAGCGCCTGCGCGGCGGTCTGCCACTCGTGGACGATGACGGTGAACCACAGCTCCATGACCTGGGTGGTGACCAGGAACGCCATCTCCCCGGGGTCGTCGGAGAGCGGGTGCTGGAGGTGGGTGAGCACGGACGCCTGGACGTAGTCCTCGTAAGGGGTCGTGCCTTGGAAGTCGAGATTCGGGGCGTCCGGCTCGGCTTCGTACGGGGCAGGCTGATGCGACATCGCCGTCTCCTGAGTCTGCTGCTACCGGGTAGCGGTCCGCCCCTTCCTCATCGGCATCGGAGCCCCGGTCCCCTCGGGGCCCGCCACGGGCGGGCCCCGAAGCGCATCATGCGTGCCGTGCGCACTTATCGCAAGTGCGCTGTGAGACCTAGGAGAGGGTGTCCGCCGCCGTGGGGGAGCTCTCCCGCAGGAACGTCGAGCAGCGCTCGTACTCCTCCTGCTCGCCGATGGCCTGCGCGGCCCGGCCCAGCGCGTGCAGCGCGCGCAGGAAGCCGCGGTTGGGCTCGTGCTCGAAGGGCACGGGGCCGTGCCCCTTCCAGCCGTTGCGCCGCAGCGCGTCCAGACCGCGGTGGTATCCGGTGCGCGCGTACGCGTACGACTCGACCACGCGCCCGGCCTCGAACGCCTCGTCGGCGAGCTGCGCCCAGGCGAGGGAGGAAGCCGGATACTTCGCCGCGACCTCGGCCGGAGCGGCGCCGGAGGCGAGCAGCTCACGCGGCTCGGGGTCGTCGGGCAGATGCGTCGGGGGCGGTCCCCCGAGGAGGTTCTCGTGAATGGCCATGAGATCCAGTCTGCCTGCTCCGGCGCCGGGTGGGTCACACTCCGCCCGCTGCCCGGCCCGTCAGAGGTGCGGGTGGCGTGGGCGGTGTGGATGGTCCCCGCCGTCCTGGCCGCACCGGCGGGCCGGGGCGCCCGGGGGGCGGTCGCCCGGGTCCAGGGGCGGGGCGCCCACGCCGCAGTGGTACGCGCACTCGGGCCGGCACGGCCGCCGCTCCCCGACCCGGGCCTCGGCCCCGCCCTCGCCCCCGGCCCCGCCTTCACCCTCGACTCCGACTCCGACCCCGGCCCCGGCCCCGGCCTCCCCCGGGGCGGCCGCCGCTTCCACCACACCGCCCCCTTCCGGGCTGGGCGCACCGCTGGGCACGGCAGGCGCGGCCTCCAGCACATCGGCCCGCACCGTGCACCAGGCCACGACGGCGCCCAGGACCAGCACCCCGGCACAGATCGGCATCGCCCGCCCGAACGTCGCGGCGAAGCGGTCCGCCGAGCGGTACGCCTCCGGCCCCATCCCCGCCAGCAGCGGCAGCGCCGCCACCGCGACCAGGCCCGCCGCCCGCGCGGCCGCGTTGTTGATGCCGCTGGCCAGGCCCGCGCGTTCGACCTCGACCGAGGCCAGCACGGTGGCGGTGAGCGGGGCGACCAGCGTCACCATGCCCAGCCCCAGCACCAGCAGCGCGGGCAGCACGTCCCGCCAATAGACCGCCCCCACCCCGGCCCGCGTCATCAGCAGCATCCCCGCCGCGCACAGCAGCGGGCCGACGGTCAGCGGGATGCGCGGCCCGATGCGCCGGCCCAGCTCGCCGGAGCGCGCCGACAGCAGCAGCATCAGCACGGTGGTCGGCAGCAGGGCGGTGCCCGCGGCGAGCGCGGAGTAGCCCAGGACCACCTGGAGCTGCAGCACGGACAGGAAGAAGAAGCCGCTGAAGGCCGCGTACACGCACAGGGTCACCGCGTTGACGGCGGTGAACTGGCGGGAGGCGAAGATGTCGGGCGGCAGCATCGGGTCCCGCCGGGCCCGCTCCACGTACACGAAGGCGATGCCCAGCAGAAGCCCCACGACGGCGGGGATGATCACGGCGGACGAAAGGCCCGCGCCGGGCGCGGCGATCAGCGCGTAGGTCACCGAGGCGAGCGCCAGGGCGCCCAGCGCGGCCCCCAGGACGTCGAACCGCCCGTGCGCGCGGGGGTCGCGGGACTCGGGGACATGGCGCAGGGCGACCGGCACGCAGACCGCCGCCAGCGGGACGTTGAGGAAGAACACCCAGCGCCAGCCCGGCCCGTCCACCAGCCAGCCGCCGACGAACGGCCCGATCGCCGCCCCGACCCCGCCGAACCCGGACCACAGGCCGACCGCCCGCCCCCGGTCGTCCGGGTGGAAGGTGGCCTGGATCAGCGCCAGGGACCCCGGCGTGAGCAGCGCCCCGCCGATCCCCTGGAGGGCGCGCGAGGCGATGAGCACCCCGGCGTTCGGCGCCAGTCCGCACAGCAGCGAGGCGACGGCGAACCACACCACGCCGATGACGAAGACCCGCCGCCGCCCGAAGCGGTCCCCGAGCGCACCGCCGAGCAGGATCAGCCCGGCGAGGGTGAGCATGTAGGCGTTGACGGTCCACTGGAGGACGGCGAGATCGGCGTTCAGGTCGAGGCCGATGTGGGGCAGCGCGACATTGACGACGGTGCTGTCGAGCAGCGCCATCGCCGACCCCAGCACGGTCGTGAGCAGGATCCAGCGCCCGGCCGCCGACGACACGCGAAACGACCCGGCCACGTCGCGCTCCACACCGCGCTCCGCGCCGCCGGATGGCGCCTGGGGCGCCGTCCCGTACTCACGACCTGGGCCGGCCCCCGACCCGGAATCACCCATACGTGGATCCTCCCCGCCCCCAGCCCCCACCGCCAGCCCAACCCCGGAACTCCCGCAACTCCCGCAACTCCCGCAACAGAAAGACGCCGGGCCCGGCACCCACTGGAGCTGGAGCTGGGGGCCGGGCCCGGCGGGGGCTGAGAGCGTTACTTCAGCTTGGTGCCCGTGGAGCGCAGGTCCGCGCACGCCTTCGTGACGCGCTCGGCCATGCTCTTCTCCGCGACCTTGCCCCAGCTGCGCGGGTCGTAGGTCTTCTTGTTGCCGACCTCGCCGTCGACCTTCAGCACACCGTCGTAGTTGCGGAACATGTGGTCCGCGATCGGCCGGGTGAAGGCGTACTGCGTGTCCGTGTCGAGGTTCATCTTCACCACGCCGTTCTCCAGCGCGGTGCGGATCTCCTGCTCCGTGGAGCCGGAGCCGCCGTGGAAGACGAAGTCGAACGGGTCGGACTTGCCGTGCTTCGCCGCGACGCCGTCCTGCAGCTCGCGCAGCAGCTCCGGGCGGAGCACGACGTTGCCCGGCTTGTAGACGCCGTGGACGTTGCCGAAGGACGCGGCCAGCAGGTAGCGGCCCTTCTCGCCCAGGCCGAGCGCCTCGGCGGTCCGCTCGGCGTCGGAGACGGTGGTGTACAGCTCGTCGTTGATCTCGTGCGAGACGCCGTCCTCCTCGCCGCCGGTCGGGGTGATCTCGACCTCAAGGATGATCTTGGCCTTGACGGTCTCGGCGAGCAGCTCCTGCGCGATACGGAGGTTCTCGTCGAGCTTCTCCGCGGAGCCGTCCCACATGTGGGACTGGAAGAGCGGGTTACGGCCGGCCGCGACACGCTCCTGGGAGATCGCGATCAGCGGACGGACGTATCCGTCGAGCTTGTCCTTGGGGCAGTGGTCGGTGTGCAGGGCGATGTTGACCGGGTACTTCTCGGCGACAACGTGCGCGAACTCGGCGAGGGCGACGGCACCGGACACCATGTCCTTGCTGTACTGACCGCCCAGGAACTCCGCACCACCGGTGGAGATCTGGACGATGCCGTCGCTCTCCGCCTCGGCGAAGCCGCGCAGCGCGGCGTGCAGAGTCTGCGTCGAGGTCACGTTGATCGCCGGGTAGGCGAACTTGCCTGCCTTCGCCCGGTCGAGCATCTCGTTGTAGATCTCGGGGGATGCGATGGGCATCTGTCCGCTCCTTGGGGTGTGCGGGATTGGTTCTTGGCCCTGACCTAGGGGAACTACGGGGGCGACGTCATCGTCGTGGCCATCTTCCCAGACTCCGCCCTTTGCTCCACACGGCGCACGGCGGGATGACTCGGACGGGGGGTGGTGGTTTCACGTGAAACCACCACCCCCCGTCACCACGTCTGCTCGCGTCAGCCCAGGCCGAGGTCGCTCAGTGAGTACGCCGTCACATACCGCAGCCCCGCCTGCTCGATCGCCGCCGCCGCCCCGCGATCGACGATCGTGGCGACCGCGACGACCTCCGCGCCCGCCTCGCGCGCCGCCTCGACGGCGGTCAGCGGCGAGCCGCCGGTGGTGGAGGTGTCCTCGACCACGAGCACCCGCCGGCCCTTGATGTCCGGGCCCTCGATGCGCCGCTGCATGCCATGGGTCTTCTGGGCCTTGCGCACCACGAACGCGTCGAGCCTGCGGCCGCGCGCTGCGGCGGCGTGCAGCATGGACGCGGCGACCGGGTCGGCTCCGAGCGTGAGCCCGCCCACCGCGTCGTAGTCGAGGTCGGCCGTGGCGTCGAGCATGACCTGACCGACGAGCGGCGCCGCCTCCGCGTCCAGGGTGATCCGGCGGAGGTCGATGTAGTAGTCGGCCTCCAGCCCGGAGGAGAGGGTCACCTTGCCGTGGACCACGGCCTTGTCCTTGATCTGCTGCAGCAGGGCGTCACGCGCATCGCTCATGGGCACGAGCTTAGGCGCTGTCTCCCCGGACCCCTCACGAGCGGTGTCACCCGAGGCGACGCCAGCTCCAGGTCATGGACAGCTCCAGCGGGTCGATGGGGGTGACCAGGCGGGACAGGGTGTTCAGGCCGTTGGGCGGGCCGGACTGCGGCTCGACGCAGACCGCCTCCGCCTGCTCGTCGTAGACGACGACCCACTCCGTACGGCTGGTGACCTTCAGCTCCAGCCGCCCCGGCCAGGTGAGCGTGACGTCCACGCCCCCCGGCATGCCGAAGCAGTCGTCCCAGGGGCCGGGGCGCGGCTCGATCCGGCGGCCGGTGGGCAGGTGGTTGTCGCCGCGCTCCTCCTGCCACTCGGCCTGGAAGGACAGCTCCACATCGGCGCCGCCGTCGCCGAGGTCCCGCAGGAACCACGGGTGCCAGCCCACCTGCGCCGGAAAGGAGTCGCCCTCGGTCTCCACGCTCATCGTGGTGGTCAGGGAGTCCGGGGACAGCTGGAAGGCCTGGGTGACCCGGCCGCTGTACGGCCAGGGCTCGGCGAGGTCGTAGGTGAAGGCCGCGGCGGCGGTGTCGATGTCGGCCGTGCGCCACGCGACGTCCCGGCCGGTGCCGTGGATCGCGTGCGGCGGGGCGTTCACGGGCAGTTGGTGGAGTCGGCCGCCGTTGCGGAACTGCCCGTGCTCCACCCGGCCGCACCAGGGCACCATCGGGAACGAGCCGAATCTCGGGCCCTGCCGCAGCAGCTCCGTACCGCCGATGCGCAGCGAGCCGACACGGCAGCCGTTGCCGGGCGCGACGGTCAGCTCCACATCCCCGGCGCTCAGCCGTACGCCGCGGGTATCCGTTGTCTCTTCGGTGGTCACGCCCCGACTTTATGCGCCCGCGCCCGCGCTCGCCTCGCTACGTTCCACAGCGCTCACTTTGCGCGGGCGCTCACTTCCGCGGGCGCTCACTTCCTGCGCCGCAGGACCCGGCTGACGACAACAGCGGACGCGAGCACCACCGCGGCGGCGGGCGCCGCCCAGCGCAGTGCCATGCCGGGGGACACGGTCTCGGGCGCGGGCACGGGGGCGTACCGGCCGCGCGGCGGGGCGTGGTCGACCTCCTCGGTACTGCGGCCGATCATCGTGCGGCGGGCGTGCGCGGCCTCGGCGGGGGGCTCTTCGCCGAGCTCCCCCAGCTCGTCGAGCTCGCTCAGCTCGCTGAGGTCCTCGACCTCGGCCACACCCTCCAGGTCCTCGATGTCCCCGATGTCCTCGATGCTCTCGACGCCCTCCAGGGCCTCTGCCCCGTCGATCCCGTCGATCTCTTCGATGTCGTCGAGGTCTCCGACCTCGTCGACGGCGACCTCGTCGAGGGCGTCCACCGCCTCCGCCTCGTCGAGCGAGACGACCGGGTCGCTCTCCAGTCCGCCGGCCAGCGCCGCGCCGAAGCGGTCCAGCAGCCGGCGGGCGACCGTGGCGGCCGTCTGCTCGTCGAACTCCGCCAGCCGCCCCTCGCTGCGCACGGTCCCGGAGCAGACCAGCGTGGTCCCCCCGGTCGCGGCCCGCACCCCCACGGTCAGCGCGAGCTTCACCGAGCCGCCGCCGCGCACCTCCGTGCCCTCGCCCTCCACCTCGAAGCCGTCGCCGCGCTCGGCGACCCGCAGCGCGCCGCGGTAGGTGATGGTCGAGCCGCCGATCCGCAGCCGCAGCCGCCCGGCGAGCGGACCCGCCGCCTCGTCGGCGTCCTGCTGGAGCCCGGGGACGCAACGGGCGACGCGGTCGGACTCCGTGAGCGCCAGCCGGACGGTGTCGACGGGGAACGGAACGAACACCTCATGCTCCATAGCTCAAGACACTACCCACCGCGCCTCCCGTGAGACCCGTTCCGGCGCGACTTTCGCCGCTTACGCCATGTTTTCCCGCGTGATGCGGGTGCCAGCGGATATCGGGGCACCAGGCAGGAGCCGGCGGGCCCGGCGGCTCACGGCACGTGCCCGGCGTACCCAGCGCCCGGCGGCTCAGGGCGCGTACCGGGGGTGGGTCAGCGTCGAGGCGGGCAGCCCGGGCTCCCGCCGCCGCGCCGCCTCGCGCGCGCCCGCGCGCAGCGCGCCCGTGGTGAGCGACTGCGGGCGCGGGCCGTGTCCGGGCAGACGCAGCCGGACCGGGGCGCGCCCGGCCAGGACGAACCCCCAGTCGTGCGAGGTCGCGCCCCCGCCGACCGCGTACGGCACGGTCCTCAGGCCGACGGAGCGCAGGGTCGACTCGACCGTCCAGTAGGCCTTCGGGTCCGCGCCCAGCGATCCCGCGTGCACCACGAGCCGCCCGCCGGGCGCCAGCGCGCGCTGCACCAGCCCGTAGAACTCCTGCGAGTAGAGCTTGGCGCCGGCCGTGACGCCGGGGTCGGGCAGATCGCACACCACGACGTCGTAGCCGCCGGGCGGGAAGCGCTCGACGGGCGGGCTCCGCGTGCCCGACAACCGGTGCGGGCCCGCCGAGCCGCCCGCCCGGTCGCCGCCCCCGCCCCCCGCCCGGCGCAGCCAGCCGAACGCGTCGGCGGTGACCACCCGCACCCTCGGGTCCCGGTAGGCGTCCGCGTTCAGGGCGGTCAGCCCGGGGTCCGTACGGGCCAACCGCACCACCCCCGGGTCGAGTTCGACCACGGTCACCGAGCGGACCCCGCCGTACCGCAGCACCTCGCGCGCCGCGAGCCCGTCGCCCCCGCCCAGCACCAGCACGCGCCGGTGCGGCCCGGTCATCGCGGGGTGGACCAGCGCCTCGTGGTAGCGCAGCTCGTCGCGCCCGCTGACCCGCAGCCGGCCGTCGAGGAAGAGGGACAGCGGCCGGCCGTCCGCCCCGCCGCCGGTCAGCACGATCTCCTGGACGCCGGTGCGTACGGCGACGCGGATGTCCGGCCCGTACACGGCGCGCCGGGCGGCCCGCTCGAAGGCGGGGGTCAGGACCGCGCCGGCGGCCAGCAGGGCGAGCACCACCACATTGGCCACCACCAGCGTCCACCGCGCGCGGCGGCTCAGGTCGCGGCGGAACAGCCACAGCACCAGCGCCCCGCCGGCGACCGCGTTGACCGTGCCGGTCAGCAGCGCGCCGGTCAGCTGCCCGAGCGCGGGCAGCAGCAGGAACGGGAACGCGAGCCCGCCGACCAGCGCGCCCACGTAGTCCGCCGCGAACACGTCGGCGACCGCGCCGCCCGCGTCCTGCCGCCGCACCCGCTGGATGAGGGTCATCAGCAGCGGCACCTCGGCGCCCATCAGCACCCCGATCGCCAGCGAGAACCCGACGAGCGCGGCGTGCGACTGCCCGGACCACACGAAGGACGCGTACAGCGCCATCGCCGAGCAGCCGCCGACCAGCGCGAGCACCGCCTCGACCACGCCGAAGCCGACGGCGGCCCGGCAGCGCAGCCACTTGGCCAGCAGCGAGCCGAGGCCCATGGCGAAGACCATGACCGACAGCACGACGGACGCCTGGGTGACCGAGTCGCCCGTCAAGTAGGAGGCGAGGGCGACCAGTTCCAGCTCGTAGACGAGCCCGCAGGCGGCGCAGACGAAGACGGTGCCGAGCACGAGGAAGCGGCCGAGCCCGGCCGGGACGGGCAGCCGCGCCGGGCTCTCCGCCTCGGGCCCGGACGGCTCACACGGAGACGCCTCGGGCCCGGACGGCTCACACGGAGACGCCTCGGGCCCGGACGGCTCGCGCGGGGACGGCTCGAGCGGGGGTGTCACACCAGGTGTGGTGGGCACCGGCACTCAGAGGGCCGCCGCGACCCGCGCCCCCACCCATGTGCGGGTCGTCACCAGCCGCCCCTCCTGCGGGTAGGCGTGCCAGGTCCGCCAGCTCACCAGGCTCCCGCGCCGCTGCGCGACCATCGCCGTGAACGCGTGCGGGCTGCCGGGGAAGGTGCCGGCCAGGCCGTGGGGGTGGTCCGCCACCAGCGCGAGCAACTCCTGCGCGCGCCCCGCGAACGCATCGCCCGACAACTCCTCGACGCGCGCCGCGAATTCGTACTCACGGCCGTCGACCAGGGTGGAGACGCCCATCGGCAGCGGGGTGCTGTGGCCCGACATGCAGGCCACGGTCTCGGAGCAGGAGCCCCCCGCACCCTCCAGGAGGACTTGGTGAGAGGCCCCGAGCAGCCTCAACTGTACGGAGAACTCACGCAGTCGCAGATCGAGGACGGCCAGGGCCGGAAGCGGCTCCCGGCCCAGGCACCAGGCGAGGTCGGCGGCGCGGGTGTCGGTGTAAGCAGTTTTGAGGGTGGTGAGCATGGGTCGGCTCCGCAAGCAGCGCAGGGGAAGAGATGGGCCGGCCCGCCCCGCCGTGAGCCGGGCGCGCTCGAATGCGCCGACGTGTGCCCAACGCGGGGTCCGTAGGGTCGGTGGTATACGGAATCATGAACTGAGCAGGCAGCACATCGTTTTTACCCACCTTCGCCAGGTTTCCACCCCTGCGAGGGTCTACCAGTTCACGTGTTCAATGAGCACTGACGCCCAACAGGCGTGCGCCCGGCGTGCCTTTGGCACACCGGGCGCACCCGGGACGGAAGAAGCCGACCACCCGTGAGTCAGCTCCCTCCTCCGCAGCCACCACCGCCTCCGCCACCGCCGCAGGACGAGCCGCCCCCACACGACGACCCGCCGCCACCGCACGAGTGGTGATGGCCCCCGCTGTGTCCCCCGTGTCCGTGTCCGTGCCCGTGTCCGCTGCTTCCGCCGCCGTCGGCCCCCGCGGCCCACCAGCTGCTGTCGGAGCCCCCGCCGTACGCCGAGGTGCCCCATGCCCTGGCCCGCCGGGTCCGCGCGGTGCCGAGCGCGGCCAGGACCGCGATCGCGAACGTGCCCAGGATCAGCACGACCATGAAGGTCATCGGACCTCACTCTCCCTTCGTTCCCCCGTGTCCCCCGTGCTCCCCCCGTGCCCCCGTAGCCCCCTCAGTCCCCCGTATCGTCTTTGTTCCCTCTGTCATGAACGATGCCCGGGCGGCGGGACGGTCAAAGCGGAGTTGAGGAACTCCAGAGGTTGGGCGCAGGATGGCCCCCATGGGACGACCGCTGCTCAACCGCCGCCTGGCCGCATTCGGCACCACGATCTTCGCCGAGATGTCCGCGCTCGCCGTGCGCACCGGCTCCATCAACCTCGGCCAGGGCTTCCCCGACAGCGACGGCCCCGAGGAGGTGCGCGAGGCGGCGGTCCGCGCCCTGCGCGACGGCCGCGGCAACCAGTACCCGCCGGGCCCCGGCATCCCCGAGCTGCGCACCGCCGTCGCCGAGCACCAGCAGCGCTGGTACGGGCTGTCGTACGACCCGGACCGCGAGGTGCTGGTCACCGCGGGCGCGACCGAGGCCATCGCCGCCTCGCTGCTCGCGCTGCTGGAGCCGGGCGACGAGGTGATCGCCCTGGAGCCGTACTACGACTCGTACGCCGCGTGCATCGCGATGGCCGGCGGCACCCGCGTCCCGGTCACCCTCCGGCCCGACACCACCGGGCCCCACCCCGCCTTCCGGCTGGACCTGGACGAGCTGCGGGCCGCGGTCACCGACCGCACCCGGCTGATCCTCCTCAACACCCCGCACAACCCCACCGGCACCGTCCTCACCCGCGAGGAGCTGGCCGCCGTCGCCGAGCTGGCGGCCGAGCGGGATCTGCTGGTGGTGACGGACGAGGTCTACGAGCACCTGGTCTTCGGCACCGCGCACACCCCGCTCGCCTCCTTCCCCGGCATGCGCGAGCGCACCGTCACCATCGGCTCGGCGGGCAAGACCTTCTCCTTCACCGGCTGGAAGGTCGGCTGGGTCACCGGCTCCCCGGCCCTGGTCTCGGCCGTCCGCTCCGCCAAGCAGTTCCTCACCTACGTCTCCTCCGGCCCCTTCCAGTACGCGGTCGCCGAGGCGCTGCGCCTGCCCGACAGCTACTTCCACTCGCTCCGCGAGGACCTGCTGGCCAAGCGCGAGCTGCTGGCCGCCGGGCTCGCCGAGGCGGGCTTCGCGGTCTTCCGCCCCTCGGGCACGTACTTCATCACCACCGACATCCGGCCGCTCGGCGAGACCGACGGGTTCGCCTTCTGCCGCGCCCTCCCGGAGCGCTGCGGCGTCGTGGCGATCCCCAACGCCGTCTTCTACGACCACCAGGACCAGGGCGCCCCCTTCGTACGCTTCGCCTTCTGCAAGCGCGAGAGCGTCCTGGAGGAGGCCGCGACGCGCCTCAAGGGCCTCAAGGTCTCATGACGGGCTGAGCCCCCGGCCCCCGGTAGCCGAGCCCCCCGCCCCCGGCCCCCGGCCCCCGTATGGGTCACCCCGGTCGCGGCCGGGCGCGCGGGGGCGCATGGTCGTTGTGTGCCGAGCCCCGCCGCATTCCCGGGGCTCGGCACGCGACCGCCGCGCCTACCCCTCCGGAGGTGGCCCGTGTCCGCCGATACCAGCGCACCCATACGGGCCCCGGAGCCGCCGGCACCGTCCCCGGCCCACCGCCGCGCCGCGCCCCGTCTGCGCGCGTCGCTGCGGCGGGCCGCGCCCGCGCTCGGGCTGTACGCCGCGAGCCGGCTGATCGGGCTGGTGTGCATGGCGGCCTGGGCCGGACGGATCGGCAAGCACCCGCGCACGCTGCTCGGCTACTGCTGGGACAGCGTCTGGTACGTGGGCGTGGCCCGCCACGGATACAACGGCAACACCCTCCTGCCGGACCCCGCCAAGCACGGGGTGACCTTCAGCGACATGGCGTTCTTCCCGCTGTTCCCGATGCTGATGCGGACCCTCACCACCCTCCTGCCGATCTCCGCGGTGACCGCCGGCCTGGTGGTCGCCTGGGCGGCGGCGGGGGTGGCGGCCTGGGGGATCCACGCCGTCGGGGAGCTGCTGTACGGGCGGCGGGTGGCCATGGTGCTGGTGGTGCTGTGGGGGCTGCTGCCGCACGCGATCGTGCAGTCCATGGCGTACACCGAGCCGCTGCTGACCGCGCTGGCCGCCTGGTCGCTGTACGCGGTGCTGACCCGGCGCTGGCTGTCGGCGGGGGCGCTGGCCCTGCTGGCCGGGGCCTCCCGGCCCAACGGGATCGCCGTCGCGGCGGCCGTCTGCTGCTGCGCGGCGGCCGAAGGGGCGCGCCGCTGTCGAAAGGGAGAGCGCGCGCAGGCCGCGAGGCGGCGGGCGTCCTGGCGGGTGTGGGCGGGGGCGGCGCTCTCGCCGCTGGGCTGGCTCGGCTATCTGGCCTGGGTCGGCTGCCGGCGGGGCAGCTGGCGCGGCTACTTCGCCGTCCAGGACGAGTGGGGCTCCCGCTTCGACTTCGGGGCGAGCGCCCTGCGGTTCGTCCGGTACCTGCTCATCCAGAAGGCGTCGTTCGCCTACTTCGTGGCGCTGGTGATCCTCGGCGTCGCGGTGGTGCTGCTCGCGCTGCTGGTGGCGGACCGGCCGCCGCTCGCGCTGCTCGTCTACACCCTCGTCCTGGTCGCCATCACGCTCGGCGGCTCCAACTACTTCGCCTCCAAGCCGCGCTTCCTGCTGCCCGCCTTCCCGCTGCTGCTGCCGGTGGCGCTGGCGATGACGAGAGCCCGGCCGCGCACCGCCGTACTGACCGGCGGCGCGTTGGCCGGGTTCTCCTTCGTCTACGGGACGTATCTGCTGACCGTGGCCCGCATCGCGATGTGATCCGGCGCGGGCCGGGCGGTCCGGCCGTCAGACCTCGCCGTCAGACCTCGCCGTCGTCCGGCTTCTCGTCGCCGTCGGACTCGATGTCGGCCTCAAGGCCCAGCTGCTCGACCAGCCACCGGTCGAATTCGATCGAGGCCCGCACCCAGCTGACCGTGCTGGACACGAAGTGCTCCAGGCTGACGCCGGTGCCGATCAGCATCTGCGCCTCACCGATCAGCCGGACGGTGCCGTCGTCGTTGGTGTGGCTGTAGACCTTCGGCCACAGCGTGCGACGGTTCCAGTCGTCGATCGCCTCGAGCAGTCGCGGCTTCTCGTCGATCTCGTGCGGCCGGTCGTAGAACGTCCGGACCGAGAAGACCTGCTGCTCCTCCTCACCACGGAACATGAAGTAGGTGCGGAACTGCTCCCACGGCGCCGCGAGGTCTCCCTCCTCGTCGACGACGTACTTCAGCTCCATCTGCTCCAGCAGCTGCTTGACCAGGTCCTGGTCGGGCAGCACGGGGCCCGTCGGACCCGTCGGTTGCGGCTCGGGCTGGCCCCCGAAATTCGGAATCGAGGACGGGTCGATGCTCACCGTGGATTTCCCTTCGTCTGGATACCGCCATCCTCCCTCACACCCGCCCCCACCGTGCAAGCCCGGGCCAACTGTTGCCGGATCGGCGGATCCGATCACGCACACCCGACGGCGAAAAGGCGGGTGGCCCGCGGCGCGCGCCGCGGGCCACCCGCCCGGTGCCGGGGCCGCCTGCCACGGCCGGGCCTCTTGCCGTGCTGCTTACTGCGCCGGGCCCACCAGCAGGTCGTCGCCGACCCGGTCCACCCGGACCGTGTCCCCGTCCCTGACCTCGCCCGCCAGGATCTCCTTGGCCAGCCGGTCGCCGATCGCCGTCTGGACGAGGCGGCGCAGCGGCCGGGCCCCGTACGCCGGGTCCATGCCCTCCTCCGCCAGCCAGGCCAGCGCGGCCGGGGTGACGTCGAGCTTCAGCTGCCGCTCGGCCAGGCGCTCGGCGAGCCGCTCGATCTGGAGCCCGGCGATGCGGGCCAGCTCGCTCTGGCTGAGCGCGGTGAAGACGACCAGGTCGTCCAGCCGGTTCAGGAACTCCGGCTTGAAGGAGGCCCGCACGGTCTCCAGCACGCTCTGCTTCTTCTCCTCCTCGCTGAGCAGCGGGTCCACCAGGTACTGGCTGCCGAGGTTGGAGGTGAGGACCAGGATGGTGTTGCGGAAGTCCACGGTCCGGCCCTGGCCGTCCGTGAGCCGTCCGTCGTCCAGCACCTGGAGCAGGATGTCGAAGACCTCGGGGTGGGCCTTCTCGACCTCGTCCAGCAGCACCACGCTGTACGGTCGGCGGCGGACCGCCTCGGTGAGCTGGCCGCCCTCCTCGTAGCCGACGTAGCCGGGGGGCGCGCCGACCAGGCGGGCGACGCTGTGCTTCTCGCTGTACTCGCTCATGTCGATGCGGACCATGGCCCGCTCGTCGTCGAAGAGGAAGTCCGCGAGCGCCTTGGCCAGCTCGGTCTTGCCGACGCCGGTCGGGCCGAGGAAGAGGAACGACCCGGTCGGCCGGTCGGGGTCGGCGATGCCGGCCCGGCTGCGGCGCACGGCGTCGGACACGGCCCGTACGGCCTCGGTCTGGCCGATCAGCCGCTTGCCGAGTTCGTCCTCCATGCGCAGCAGCTTCTGGGTCTCGCCCTCCAGCAGCCGCCCGGCGGGGATGCCGGTCCAGGAGGCGACCACATCGGCCACGTCGTCCGGGCCGACCTCCTCCTTGACCATCGTGCCGCGGCCCCCCTGGACCTCGGCCTCGGCCGCGGAGGCCTCCTTCAGCTCGCGCTCGACCGCCGGGATCTCCCCGTACAGCAGCTTGGACGCGGTGTCGAAGTCCCCGTCGCGCTGGGCCCGCTCGGCCTGCCCGCGCAGCTCGTCGAGTTTCTCCTTCAGCTCACCGACCCGGTTGAGGCCCTGCTTCTCCTTCTCCCAGCGCGCGGTCAGCCCGCGCAGCTCCTCCTCCTTGTCGGCGAGGTCGCGGCGCAGCTTCTCCAGCCGCTGCCGACTGGCGTCGTCGGTCTCCTTGGCGAGCGCCATCTCCTCCATCTTCATCCGGTCCACCGAGCGCTGGAGCTCGTCGATCTCGACGGGCGAGGAGTCGATCTCCATGCGCAGCCGGGAGGCGGCCTCGTCGACCAGGTCGATGGCCTTGTCGGGGAGGAAGCGGGAGGTGATGTAGCGGTCGGACAGGGTCGCGGCGGCGACCAGGGCGCCGTCCGCGATCTGCACCTTGTGGTGCGCCTCGTAGCGGCCCTTGAGGCCGCGCAGGATCGCCACCGTGTCCTCGACGGTCGGCTCGGCGACCAGCACCTGCTGGAAGCGGCGCTCCAGGGCGGCGTCCTTCTCGATCCGCTCGCGGTACTCGTCCAGCGTGGTGGCGCCCACCATGCGCAGCTCGCCGCGGGCCAGCATCGGCTTGAGCATGTTGCCCGCGTCCATCGCGGAGTCGCCGCCGGCGCCCGCGCCGACCACGGTGTGCAGCTCGTCGATGAAGGTGATGATCTGGCCGTCGCTGGACTTGATCTCGGCCAGGACGGTCTTCAGCCGCTCCTCGAACTCACCGCGGTACTTGGCGCCCGCGACCATCGCGCCCAGGTCGAGCGCCACCAGCCGCTTGTTCCGCAGGCTCTCGGGCACGTCGCCCTTGACGATGCGCTGCGCCAGGCCCTCGACGACGGCCGTCTTGCCGACGCCGGGCTCGCCGATCAGCACCGGGTTGTTCTTGGTGCGCCGCGAGAGCACCTGGACGACGCGGCGGATCTCCTGGTCCCGGCCGATGACCGGGTCGAGCTTGCCGTCGCGCGCGGCCGCGGTGAAGTCGGTGCCGAACTTCTCCAGCGCCTTGTACGTGCCCTCCGGGTCCGGGTTGGTCACCCGCTGCCCGCCCCGCGCCTTCTCGAAGGCGGCGAGCAGCTTCTTGGCGCTCGCGCCCTGCGCGGCCAGCAGCTCCCCGGCCCGGCCGCCCTTGGCGGCGATGCCGATCAGCAGGTGCTCGGTGGACACGTAGTCGTCCCCCAGCTCCTTGGCGCGCTGGGCGGCGTCCGCGAGCACCGCCAGCAGGTCGCGGTCGGGCTGCGGCGGGGCGACGGTCGAGCCGCGCACGCTGGCCAGCCCGGCCAGCAGCCGCTCCGTGCCGTCGCGCACCACGGCCACGTCCGCGTCCACGGCCGCCAGCAGATCCATCAGGTTCTCGTTGTCCTGCCCCTGCAGCAGGCCCAGGAGCAGATGCGCCGGTGTCAGGTCCGCGTGCCCCGCGGAGACCGCGCGGTCATTGGCGGCGCTCACCGCCGCCCGGCTCTTGTTGGTCAGCTCGGCGTCCACGTCCCCGTACTCCTCCTCGTCGCGCTCTTGGCGGCACTCAGTCCCTGCGACCCAGTTCCAGCCACTCAGTCCTGCCGTACCCAACATCCGTAAAGTTGAGTCTATTCCACTCAAGGGCGTGGGTCGATAGATTGTGGCCATGGCCTTGGACCCACGCGACCCCGGCCCCGACTACCTCGCCTTCTGGCGCGAGCGCCATGTGTGCACCCTGACCACCCCGCGCCCGGACGGCACCCCCCATGTGGTCCCCGTCGGTGTCACCTACGACCCGGCGGCCGGCCTCGCCCGCGTCATCAGCAACAAGCACAGCCGCAAGGTCGCCCACATCCGGTCCGCCGGCCCCTCCGGCGCGCCCGTCGCGGTCTGTCAGTTCGCCGGAAGGCGCTGGGCGACGCTCGAGGGCCGGGCGGTCATCCGCACCGAACCCGAGCTGATCGAGGACGCGGTGCGCCGCTACGCCGAGCGCTACGAGCGCACCCCGTCCCCCAACCCGGACCGGGTCCTGATCGAGATCACGCTGACGAGGGCGCTGGGCCGAGTGTGACGATCACTCCCGGTAAAGTCCGGGCCAACGCCGGCACAGCGCGGCGTCACGCACCGGCTCGGGAGGGCTTTCATGTTCCAGTCGCTGTCCACCAGCACGTGGATACTGATCGCCGCGGGCGCCACCCTCTTCAACCTCGCCGCCATGCAGTGGATCATCGAGATCCCGCAGTACCGCACGAAGCAGCTCTGGATGCCGGTCATCGGCATCATCGCGGTGGGAGGGAACAGCCTCGCCCAGGGCGACGGGCCGGCCGGCACCTGCTACCAGTACACGGTCCTCATGATCATGATGCCGGTCGCGCTCGCCCCGGTACGCCGCCAGATCACCCGCGACTACTACCGGTGGGTCCAGAACCCCGCGACGAAGCCGAGCAAGGGGGCGATGGTCTGGGTGACCACCTCCATCCTGGTCATGGTGATCGCGGCCGTGCTCCTCTGGCAGGCGGGGAACTGATGGAACGCGGGTGGAACGCGGGGAACTGACCACGACCGCCCGCCGCGGGCCCACCCCCGGCCCAGCTCACCGGATCACCGTCCCCCGTCCCCGCCGTGATCCCGGTACCGCTGCGCCGCCCACGGGTGGCGCAGCCTGATCCACACGTCCCGCGCCCGCCGCCCGGCCCGGGTGCGGCTCCTGGCCACCAGCCTGTGCGCCTCCTCGGCCGTCTCCACCATGGGCCCCGAGCCGCGCAGCGGCTTGCCCGCCGTCTCGTGCAGGAAGATCGTGGAGACCAGCCCGACGAGGCCCGCACCCATCAGGTAGTACGCCGGCACCAGCTTGTCGCCCGTCGTGGCGACCAGCCAGGAGGCGACCAGCGGGGTGGTGCCGCCGAACAGCGACACCGAGATGTTGAACGCGATCGACAGGGCCCCGTAGCGCAGCCGGGTCGGGAACAGGGCGGGCAGGGTGGCCGCGCTGGTCCCCGCGAAGATCACCAGCAGCAGCCCGAGGATCACACAGCCCACCGCGGGCATCAGGAACCCGCCCGCCTGGATCAGCAGCAGCGCCGGGATCGCGAGGGCGATCAGCGCCACGCTGCCGGCCATGAACATCGGCCGCCGCCCCCAGCGGTCGGAGGAGCGGCCCACCACGGTGATCGTCAGCGCGACGAGGATCATCGTGCCGAGCACCAGCACCTGGGCCGTGGTGGGGTCCTGGCCCAGGGTGGAGGTCATGTACGTGGGCAGGTAGGACGTCACCATGTAGTTGGTGACGTTGTACAGCAGCACCAGCCCCATGCAGATCAGCACGGCCTGCCAGTGCCGGGTGAAGATCTCCTTCAGCCGGCCCTTGCCGGACTGGCGCGCCTCCTCGACCGGATCCACGCCGTCCTGCCCGGCGCCCACCGCCTCCGCGGCCCGCTCCGCCTCCTGCTGGAACGCCGGGGTCTCCTCCAGCCGCAGCCGCATGTAGAGCCCGATCAGCCCGAGCGGCCCCGCGATCAGGAACGGCACCCGCCAGCCCCAGTCCACCATCCCCTGCTCGCCGAGCGCCGCGGTCAGCACCGTGACCACCCCGGACCCCAGCGAATAGCCGACGAACGTCCCGAAGTCCAGCCAGCTCCCCAGGAAGCCGCGGCGCCGGTCCGGGGCGAACTCGGCGATGTACGTGGTGGCCCCCGCGTACTCGCCGCCGGTCGAGAACCCCTGCACCACCCGGCACGCCAGCAACAGCAGCGGGGCCGCGATGCCGATGGAGTCGTAACCGGGCAGCAGCCCCACCGCGAAGGTGCCGATCGCCATCATGATCATGGTGGTCGAGAGCACCCGCCGCCGCCCGATGCGGTCCCCCAGCGGCCCGAAGACCAGCCCGCCCAGCGGCCGGACCAGGAACGCGACCGCGAAGGTGGCGAAGGTGGAGACCACCTGCGTCGCCGCCGAGTCCGAGGGGAAGAAGACCTTGCCGAGCGTGACCGCGACATAGGCGTAGACGCCGAAGTCGAACCACTCCATGGTGTTGCCGACCGCCGTCGCCGCGACCGCGCGGCGCAGCCCCGGCCGGTCGACGACCGTCACGTCCGAGATGGTCAGCGGCTCCTTGCGGCGGCGCAACAGCGTCCGCAGCATCCGGTCGGTGCGCTCGCTCCGGCCGCCGGGCGCCACCCTGCGGGGGCGGCGGCCGGGATGACGGGGTGGGGTGCGATCGGTACTCATCCTCTTCCCTGCCGACGGGTCACGGGCTGTTACGTCTCACCGTTGTCGGCGCCCGCTAACCCTCTCCCCATCGTGCGCCCCGGCCGCCCCGCCCGCACCAGGCGGAACTTATCGTCATATACACGGGCAGAGCGGGCGGAAAATTCTCCGAAGATTTTTTCCGGGAGCTGTCGATCCGGCCGTCTCCCGTTCGACGCAAGGGTGAGAGGCGGGGAGAGGCCCCGCCCTCCGTACCGAGGAGTCACCATGCCGCGCTTCATGACGTTGATCCGCATCGACGAGCAGAACGCCCCCGCCGAGGGCCCCAGCCCCGAGCTCCAGGAGCGCATGGGCGCGCTGCTGGAGGAGATCACGAAGGCCGGGGTGATGCTGGACACCGCCGGCCTCACCCCCACCTCCGAGGGCACCCGGGTCACCTGGTCCGGCGGCAAGCTCAGCTACACCGACGGGCCCTTCACCGAGAGCAAGGAGGTCATCGGCGGCTACTCCATCATCCAGGCCAAGGACAAGGCGGAGGCGCTGGAGTGGACCAAGCGGTTCCTGCAGACCCACGAGGACTACTGGACCGTCACCGCCGAGGTCCGGGAGATCGCCGAAGGCTGACCGACCGCGCTTGCCCGGCTCCCGCGCGGCTGCTCTGATGGGTGACCGTGACGGGAGCAGCAGGCCCTGAGGCGGTCCAGGCCACCGAAACGGTCTTCAGAATCGAATCCGCGCGGATCATCGCGGGGGTCACCCGCATCGTGCGGGACATAGGGCTGGCCGAGGAGCTGGCGCAGGACGCTCTGGTCGCCGCGCTGGAGCAGTGGCCGGAGTCGGGCGTCCCGGACAACCCGGGCGCCTGGCTCATGGCCACCGCCAGGCACCGCGCGATCGACCTCGTACGCCGCAAGGAGACGTACGCGCGCAAGCTCGCCGAGGTCGGCCGTACCCTCACGGACGCGGCCCCGCCCGACTACGCCGAGGACCCCGCCGAGGACATCGACGACGACCTGCTGCGGCTGATCTTCACCGCCTGCCACCCCGTGCTGTCCACCGAGGCCCGGGTCGCTCTCACCCTGCGCCTGCTGGGCGGGCTGACCACGCAGGAGATCGCCCGCGCCTTCCTGGCCCCGGAGCCCACCGTCGCCCAGCGCATCGTCCGCGCCAAACGGACCCTCGCCAAAGCCGACGTCCCCTTCGAGGTCCCCTACGGCGCCGACCGGGCCGCCCGCCTCGCCTCCGTCCTCGAAGTCATCTACCTCATCTTCAACGAGGGCTACTCCGCCACCGCCGGCGACGACCTGCTCCGCCCCGCCCTCTGCGAGGACGCCCTCCGCCTGGCCCGCGTCCTGGCCGCCCTCATGCCCCGCGAACCCGAAGCCCACGGCCTCGCCGCCCTCCTGGAATTCCAGGCCTCCCGCACCCCGGCCCGCACCGGCCCCGACGGCGAACCCGTCCTCCTCGCCGACCAGAACCGCGCCAGATGGAACCGCCTCCTCATCCACCGCGGCGTCGAAGCCCTCCACCGCGCCGGCCACGGCCCCTACTCCCTCCAGGCCGCCATCGCCGCCTGCCACGCCCAGGCGGCCCGCTACGAGGACACCGACTGGGCCACCATCGCCATCCTCTACGGCCGGCTCATGGCCCTGACCCCCTCCCCCGTCATCGAACTCAACCGCGCCGTCGCCGTCTCCATGTCCCAGGGCCCCGCCGCCGCCCTCCCCCTCGTCGACGCCCTCACCGACGAACCGGCCCTGAAGGACTACCACCTCCTCCCCAGCGTCCGCGCCGACCTGCTGAAGCGGCTGGGCCGCGAGGCGGAGGCCCGCACCGAATACGAACGCGCCGCCTCCCTGACCCGCAACACCCGCGAACGCCGGCTCCTCCTGGACCGCGCCGCCCACTGCGGCTCCTGAAGGACACGGCCGGACACCCGCTCAACCGTGGCGCCAGGGCGCCAACAGCCGCATTGTCAGAGGCAGATGACACAGTTCTGGCAACGCACACCGATGAGTTCTCACGCCCCCGGGCGTCTGCACATCAGACAGCTCCACCGGGCGAGACGAGGAGACGAGACATGACCACCGAGCAGACCACCGCGGCCAACGGCTTCGCCTACACCCTGACCCGCACGCTGAACGCCCCTGCGGTGGCGGTGTGGCAGGCGTGGACCACCCCCGAGCAGTACACCCAGTGGGCGGGCGCCGCCGCCGGCTCCGTCGAGATGGACGTACGGCCGGGCGGAGTGTGGAAGGCCACCATGGTCACCCCGGACGGCGGGCAGTTCCCCCTGACCGGCTCCTATCTCGAGGTCGCCGAGCATCGCCGCCTGGTCACCGGCATGGACGTGCCCGGCAAGCCCGAGCCCGCCGCCATGACCATGGAACTCGACGAGCAGGACGACCACCACACGCGGATCGTGCTCAGCCAGACCTGTGACACCGCCGAGGAACGCGACATGGCCGAACAGGGCAGCACCATGCTCCTCGACAGCCTGACCACCTTCCTGGCCGCCGGCTGACGCCTCGGTTTGCGGTGAGTATGGGACAGCGACACGCCGTGCCGACGGCGTGTCGCTGTCCCATACTCACCGCAAGTTGTCGGACCGCTCGCCCCGCTACGAAGCGGTCTGGACGCCTGACAGGTGTGCCAAAACGCCCCGGATGTCGCGGATCACCGCCCCGGGGCGCCGGTACACATCGCTCGCCGTGAACCTCATGATGCGGCGCACTTCCGCGCACGACATCAGGTCGTTGTAGCGGACCGTGTCCCGCTGGTGCTGGGCCCGGCTGCCGTGCCACAGGTAGCCCTCGATCTCCACCGCCAGCCCCTGCTTCCGGAACAGAAAGTCAGGAAAGGCCCGCCGCCCTGACGGGGTGATGAGCGGCACCTGTGACTCCGGGTAGAGCCCGGCGTCGTTCATCCGCAGCCGAGCGATCGTCTCCGCAGGCGACCCGGCCTTGGGGTCCGCCAGCGCCAGCCACTCGCGCGCCGCCCTCGTGCCCTGAAACCCGGCCCCCCTCTCCACCGCACGCGCGATCTCCCCGAGCGTGGTGCACGGCTCCCGCCGCCCCGCCTCAGGGCCCCGGCCGGGACGCCGACTCACGGCGGACTCCACCGCCACCAACGCCTCGTCCCGCTCCCAGGCCCGCAGCAGATCCGCCATCGTGCGCGCGGCCGTCGTGACCCTCAGCCCGGCCACGGTGGTGACCTCATCAGCGCTCAGCGGCAGCCGATGCAGCTCGCCACCGTGGATGGTGGGTCTACGCCCGCAGGGCCCGATGAACTCCACGCGCTGGGCTAGCGTCTCGACATCGTGCAGCACTGCGGCCGCCGTGTGGCTCACCACGAGCTGCGGGTGCGCGAGCTGGTTCGCCCACAGCAGCGTCACCCCATCCACCGCCCGCCCCGGCTCGACCCAGGCCCCCCGGCCGATCCGCGTCCATCCGCCGCCCACCAGGCATCGGTTCAGCCGACGCCGATCCCATCCGCCCGCCAGGGCCTGAGCCGTCAGCACCACGCCGCCCTGGGCGCCGGCCAGCCCGGTCAGCGAGACCGGGTCCCCCGTCCTCGTCACCCCCTCAGGGTGCCGTCTGTCTCCGGCTGCCGCTTGGGCCTGTGGACAACCCGGTTTGCGGTGAGTATGGGACAGCGACACGCCGACGGCACGGCGTGTCGCTGTCCCATACTCACCGCAAGTTGTCGAACACCCCTGCCTTGGCCGCCCGGATGAAGGCCGCGAGCGGGCGGGGGTTCGTGCGTATGACTGTGCCAGGGTCGTCGCTCTCGCGGAGGTGTATGGCGCCGTCGGTGGCGGCGAGTTCTACGCAGTTGTTGTCCGGGCCGGTCCCCGAGAAGGAGGACTTTCGCCAGTGGACCTGATGCATGTCCTGATTCCTTACAACTCTCGTGCGATGCGGTGGATGAAGTCCCGCGACTTCTCGGGGCTGATCGCTGACGCCTCGACCCTACTCAGGAGGGCGCGGTAGTAGCCGAGTTGCGCCTCGGCGTGCAGGAAGTCGATGCCGTGAACGTGGTCGATCTGCACGGTGTCAAGCGGGGGAACCGGGCCCGCCGCGTACGTCATCGCGTAGCCCATGCCCGCGAATCCCTCTGCGGAGAAGGGCACGACCCGTACGGTGACGTTCGGGAGTTCGGATGTCTCCAGAATGAAGTCCAGCTGCTCACGGGACGCCTTACGGTCGCCGACCTTCATCAGCAGCGCGGCCTCGTGGATGATCGCCGTAAAGGCGGGTGGGTCTTCACGTTCAAGCACCTCACGGCGCCGCAGACGGAAGTCGATGACCGCCTCAAGGTGTTCCGAGGCGTGGGTGGGGCGTGCGTACGTGAACAGGGCCCGCATATACGGCTCCACTTGGAGCAGACCAGGGATGTGCACCACTTGCAGGCTCCGCATGTGGGTGGAGTGCCATTCCAGAGCGGCGAGATCCAGCGAGGTCGAGGCGAGGGTGCCGCGATACTCCTCCCACCAGCCGCGCACCCGCTCTGTCGCCATCGCGACCAGCGCGTTCACCAACGCGGCGTCCCCACAGTGGTACTGGTCGGCGAGCGCGCGCAGCCGTTCCTCGCTGACGCCGAGGCGACCGACCTCCATGTGACTCATCTGCATGGGGCTCACCCCCAAGCGCTTGGCGGCCTCGCGGGCGGTCAGACCGGCGCGCTCCCGCATCTTCCGCAGCTCAGCGCCCAGCCGCTCCTGACGGGCGGTCGGATTACTCCTCGGCGGCATGTGCCCACTCCCTGCTACTCAGCGGCTGCGGCGCCACCCTGCCATGAGCCGCCTCCTTTGGGCGAACTTGGCGTACTACGTTGCGCCGGTGCTATGTAGCACCCTACGTTGAGTATCGCACCGCTCACCAAGCGAAACATCCGGCCAGCCGGAAGCGCACCGCCATGCCCGCATGGCGGCAATGACACCGGCCCGCCCTCGCAACCCCACCGCGCCACAGGAGGCCCCCATGCCCCTCATCACCCCTGCCGTCGCGCCGTTCGAGTACTCGCTGCACATCCCCCACGACCCCCGCGCCGTCCGTGTCGCCCGGGCCTCCCTCCGTACCGCCCTCACCGCGCACGAGCTGCCCGAACTCGTCGACCGGGCCGAGCTGCTGGCCAGCGAGATGCTCACCAACGCGATCGTGCACACCGGAGGCGAGGCCTACCTGCGGCTGAAGTGGTACGCCGAGCGGCTGCGCATGACGGTGTGGGACACCAGCCCCACGCCGCCCGGCCTGCGGAAGGTCGGCGCGGACAGCGAGGGTGGGCGGGGGCTTCATCTGCTGGAGCTGCTCGCCGACAGCTGGAATCACTTCCCACTGAACGGCGAGCTGTGGGGCCCCGCGTCCAAGGTGGTGTGGTGCGAGATCAGCCGGACGCCTCGTCCTGGCTGGTAGCGACGGCCACGCGGCGGAACTCGACGGACTCGATGGTGACGCCGGGCGCGGTCCAGTCGAGGGCGGGCGGGGTGGCCGCGCGGGCCTGGTCCTCGGTCTCGAAGACGGTCATCGAGAGGCCACGACCGTCCACGGGCTCCAGCCAGTATCCGGTGAGAAAGCCGGGCGCCGAGCGGATCCTCGGCAGGACGTCCTCCATCAGCGCGGCGGCGGCAGCGGGTGCCTGGGCCGGGTCGATGGTCAGGGTCACAAGGGCTGCGTGCACGGGGTCCTCCCCACTGCGGATGATCCGGTCAGCAGTTAGGACGTCGCGAGGACCCGGAAATCATCGGTCGTCATCGGTCGTCACGGAGTCTTCGAGTAGCCCAGCGCCTCGGTGATCCGGCCGGCCCTCACCCGCATGACATTCACGCCGAGCACCGACGTCGTATGCCCCTCGCCGAACGTGGCCTCGCTGTCGGTGAAGGTGGCCCGCCACTGGATGACCCCACGCTCACCCGCGACGAAGACGTCGTACGGGGTGAAGTCGGTGTGGGGGTCGGCGGCGAGCGCGGCCCAGAATTTCAGGCACTCCTCACGGCCTTCGTAGCGCGTGCCGTCCGGGGCGGGCTGGACGGACACCATCACGCAGTCGTCGGCCACCAGGTCCGTCAGTCCGCTGGGGTCATGGCTGGTGAACGCCTCGTTGAAGCGACGGATCACCTCGGCGGTGTCGAGCTCTGACATGGATGCGGTCCCTTTCTCGTGGTGAGGGGACCGATCCTGCGGACACCGCGCCCAGCCGGCAGTTCCCCGCAGGGAATGCGGCCTCGCCGACTACGCCCCGATAAGGGCTTCGTAGTCGCGCAGCTTGATGTTCTCGGCGGTCTTGCGGGCGATCTTGGCGGCCATGTTCTTTCCCGGCAGGTACGGGATGAGCTTGTAGTAGCCGTTGAGGAACGTGGCGAGGGCGCGGGTGCGGGGGACCATGAGCTTGGCGACGCCGTCGCCCATCTTCTGGCAGCCCGTCGCGTACTCGCGCATCTCCTCCTCGTAGCGGGCGAAGGCCACACCGTGGTCGCCGTGCGCGGCGGCCAGTTCGCCGGCGAGGACGTACGCGCCGACCAGGGCGAGGCCGGAGCCCATGCCCGAGAGGGAGGAGGGGCAGTAGGCGGCGTCGCCGATGAGGGCGACCCGGCCGCGGGTCCAGCTGTCCATGTGGACCTGGCCGACCGAGTCGAAGTAGAAGTCCGGGGCGTGGCGCATGTCGTCCAGCAGCCGCTCGCTCTGCCAGCCGTTGCCGGTGAAGCACTCGGTGAGGGCGGCCTGTTGCCGGGCCACGTCGCGGCGGTCGAGGTCCTGCTTCGGTGAGGCGAAGTAGAAGACCGCCTTGGCCTCGGTGTTGTGGCGGGCGCTGTACATCGCGACCAGCCTGCCCGCGGTGCGGTAGGCGTGTCCGGTGTGGTCGAGGCCGAGGTGGTTGGCGGTGGTGAAGATCGCGCAGTGCACGCCGAGGTGCTTGACGAACCGCTCCTCGGGTCCGAAGGCCAGGCGGCGGGTGTTGGAGTGCAGCCCGTCGGCCCCGATCACCAGGTCGAACCGGCGCGGCGCGGAGCGTTCGAAGGTGACGGTCACGCCGTCGGGGTCCTCGGTGAGCGAGGTGATGGAGTCACCGAAGACGTATTCGGTGTGCTCCTTGGTGGCGTCGTAGAGGATGCGGGCCAGGTCGCCGCGGAGGACTTCGAGGTCCCCGGCGAACAGGTCGGCGGGCATGTCGGCCACCGGCTTCCCCGCGCTGTTGACGTACGACATGGAGCCCATGCCGGTGCGGGCCCGCTCCAGGTCGTCCAGGATGCCCATGCGGCGGAGGATCGACAGATGGGCTTCACCGCGGAAGTCGACGGCGTAGCCGCCCTCGCGCAGGGCCGGGGCGCGCTCCACGATGGTGGGGTTGAAGCCGTGGCGGTGGAGCCAGTACGCGAGCGCGGGGCCGGCGATGGAGGCGCCCGAGATCAGTACGTTGCGGTTGGTGAGTGCGTCACGGTTGGTTTGTGCGTCGTGGTTCGTCATGGCGGAGAGACTGCCGGGGAGGGCTCACCGCACGCTCACCGCCGGCTCACCGCCTCCAGGACCGACTCGACGACCGACGCCGGGAGGCCCATCAGATGGAGCCTGTCCGGGCCTCCCGCCGCCTCGGCCGCCTCCCGGTAGCGCTTCCGGGCCGCCGGCCCGGCGCCCCGCGCCTCGGCGACGCGGCCGAGGCCGGCGAGGGTGCGCACCCGGTTGCCGAGGCTCTTGACCCAGTGCGGGTCGATCCGCTCCAGGGCCTCCCCGTAGAGCCGTTCCGCCTCGTCCAGGTCTCCCTCCAGCGCGGCGATGTCCCCGAGCCCGCGCAGGGCCGCTCCCAGGCAGGTCGAGCTGCCGGCCCGGCGGGCCAGGTCGGCCGCGCTCGCGTAGTCGGCGCGGGCCGCCGCCCGGTCGTCGGGTTGGTCGCCCCGGTCGTCGAGGTGGCCGCCCCGGTCGTCGAGGTGGCCGTCCCGGCCGGACAGCAGGTCGCCCCGGTTGACCAGCAGGTCGGCGCTGTCCTCCAGGGCGCCGAGCTCCCCGGTGAGGGCGAGGGCCTCGTCGGTCAGCGCGATGGCCCGCGCGCAGTCGCCGCGCCCGCCCGCGAGGCCGGCCAGCACGTCCAGGGCCAGCGCGGTGCCCCAGCGGTCACCGAGCGCGCGGAACCCCTCGGCGGCCGTGGCCAGTGCGCGCTCGCCCGCCTCGGCGTCCCCCTCGCCGAGCGACCCGAACCCGGACACGTACCAGGCGACCGCCCGTGCCCACGGCTCCGGGCAGTCGCGTTGGGAGGACACGAGGGCGAACGCGCCGCGCGGGTCGGACTCGCTCGCGCTGCGCATCAGCCACAGGAGCAGGGCGGCCGGATACCGGCCCGCGCGGTCGCCCGGCCAGGCGGCCGCGAGCGCCTGCTCGGCCGCCGCGCGGTGCCGCCGCCAGACCGGTCGCCCGGGGGCGCTGCCGGACGCCGCGAGCAGTACGCAGACCGCGTACTCCTCGCCGATGCCGTCCGGGGCCGTGTCACTGGCCGTGTCACCGGCCGTGTCACCGGCCGTGTCACCGGCCGTCTCGCCGGCCGTGTCGCCGAGGGCGTCGAGCAGCGTGATCGCGTACGGGGCGACGGAGGCGGCGGCACCGCGGATCCACAGGTAGGTGGAGGCCGCGGCAAGCAGTTCCAGGGCCGTGGCGGGGTCCGGCGCCTCGATCGCCCAGCGCAGGGCCGCCAGGAGGTTGTCGTGCTCGGCGGCGAGGACCCGCAGCCACTCCAGTTGTCCGGCCCCGCGCAGATGGGGGTCGGCGGTCCGCGCCAGCTCCAGGAAGTACCGGGCGTGGGCGCCGCGCGCCGAGTCGCGTTCGCCCGCCTCGTCCAACCGCTCGGCGCCGTACGCCCGGATCGTCTCCAGCATCCGGTAACGCCCGCCGCCCGCGGGCTCGAGCAGCGACTTGTCGGCCAGCGACTCCAGCGTCTCGCCGTCCGTGCCGCACACCCGCAGCGCGGCCTCGGCGCTCGCGCCGCCGGCGAAGACCGTGAAACGGCGCGCGGCCCGCTGCTCGGACTCCGAGAGCAGATCCCAGCTCCAGGCGACCACCGAACGCAGCGTGCGATGGCGCCCGTCGGCCGTACGGCTGCCGCGGGCCGCGACCCCGAGCCGGTCGTCCAGCCGGCCCACGAGGTCGTCGAGGTCCAGCGTGCGCAGCCGCGCCGCCACCAGCTCGATGGCCAGCGGCAGATCGTCCAGGGCGGCGCAGACGCGCCGTACGAGCCCGGGATCGGCGGTGAAGCCGCGCCGCGCCGCGGCGGCCCGGTCGGTGAACAGCCGTGCCGCCGCCTCGTCGTCGAGCGGCCGCACCTGCCGGACGTGCTCGCCGATGATGCCGAGCGGCTCCCGGCTGGTCGCCAGGACGCGCAGCCGCGGGCAGGTCGCCAGCAGCCGCGCCGCCAGCGCGGCGGCCTCCTCGACGACGTGCTCGCAGTTGTCGAGGACGAGCAGGAGCATCCGGCCCGACAGCGCGGCGATCAGACGGTCGACCGGCGTGGTGGGGCCGCCTTGCGGCTGGAGCCCGTTCCCGCGCAGGCCGAGCGCGCCCAGCAGCGCCTGGGGCAGGTCCGCGCCGTCGCGCAGCGGAGCCAGCTCCACGAAGCACACCTCGTCCCGCGCGGCCCCCGCCCCCGCGACCTCCACCGACAGCCGGGTCTTGCCGACGCCGCCCGGCCCGATCAGCGTGACCAGCCGGGCCACCCGCAACAGCTCGGCGACCTCGGCCACTTCCTCGTCGCGGCCCACGAACGACGTCAGCTGCGCGGGCGGCGCGGCGGGCGAGGGCGACGGGTCGACGCTCAGCAGCTCCCGGTGCAGCGCGGCGAGTTCGGCTGAGGGGTCGGCGCCCAGCTCCTCGGCCAGGTGGCTCCTGGTCTCCTCGAACACCACCAGCGCCTCGGCCTGCCCGCCCTCCGCGAACAGCGCGCGCATCAGCAGCCCCGCCAGCCGCTCCCTGAGCGGATGGCGGCCGACCAGCTCACGCAGCTCCGGTACGGCAGCGCGGTGCTCACCGAGCCGCAGCTCGGCCTCGATCCGGTCCTCCAGCGCCCCGAGCCGCAGTTCCTCCAGCCGCACGGCGGCGGCCCGGGCCGTCTCGCTCCCGTCCAGCCCGTCCCACGCGGGCCCCCGCCACAGGCCCAGCGCCTCGCGCAGCAGCGCGACCGCCCGCCCGGGGTCGCCGTCGCCCAGCGCGGCCCGGCCCTCCCGGGCCAGCCGCTCGAACCGGCAGGCGTCCACGTCCTCGGGCGCCACCACGATCCGGTAGCCCGCCCCGGCCCGTTCGATCGCCGCCGCCGGGCCGAGGGCGGTGCGCAGCCGGGAGACCTGGGACTGCAGGGCGTGCGCCGACACCGCCCCGCCCGGGTCCAGCTCCTCGGCCAGCCGGTCGGCGGACACCACCTCCCCGGGACGGACCAGCAGCAGCGCCAGCAGCGCCCGCCGGGCCGGCCCGCCCAGCGGGACCTCCGCCCCGTCGTCGTACCACGCCCGGGTCTCGCCGAGGATTCCGAACCGCATGCCGGCGATTATCCACCGGCGAAGATCACGCGGGGGCGATCGGACCGAGATAGGTCCCACCTGAGACATCGATGGTCTGGCCGGTCACCCACCGGCCCCGCGGCCCCGCCAGGAATCCCACGACATCGGCGACGTCCTCCGGCTCGCCCAGCCGCCCCAGCGCCGTGATCGCCTCCAGCCCCGCGACCACCTCCGGCACGCAGGTGTATCCCGCGGTCATGTCGGTCCGCACCGCGCCCGGCGCGACCGTGTTCACCGTGATGCCGCGCCGGCCCAGCTCGTTGGCCAGCGACGGGGCCATCGACTCCAGCGCCGCCTTGCTGATGGTGTAGCCGATCTGCGTGGACACGGCAAACCGGCTGGCCGTCGAGCCCATGTTGACGATGCGGCCGCCGTCGTTCAGCAGCGGCAGCGCCCGCTGGATCACGAAGAACGGCGTGGCGACGTTGATCGCCAGCAGCCTGCCGAACTCCTCCTCGGTGACCCGGGCGATCGGATTGCCGGAGCTGATACCCGCGTTGTTGACCAGGATGTCAAGACCGCGTCCCGCCAGACCGGTGGCCAGCTGCTCGAACAGCCGGTCCACCGCGCCGTCCTCGCCGAACCGCGCCCGCACGGCGAACGCCCGGCCGCCGCCCTCTTCGATGCGCGCCACGGTCTCCTTGGCCGCGTCCTCGTTGCCCCCGTAGTGAACGGCGACCACAGCGCCCTCGGCCGCCAGCCGCAGCGCCACAGCCTGCCCGATACCCCGCGATCCACCCGTCACCAGCGCCGTCTTGCCGGTCAGCATGCCCATCACTGTGCTCCGCGTTTCCATGGCCGGTCCTTGGTGGACCGGGCGATGGCCCCACAGTGGCGGCGGTGGCTCACCGCGCGCTCACCGCCGGCTCACCGGCCGCGGAGCGCACCGCGCCGCCATGACGGTCCTGCGTGTGGTCAGGTCAATCGCGGACCCGTGATGGCCTCGGTGAGAGCGAACCCCTTCACCGGGCCCTCCGGGATCTGCACCTCGGTGCCGTAGGGGACGCGGATGGCGGCGGCGTACGTCTCCTCGCCCGGGGACGGCGAGGTCAGCACGGTCACCGCGCCGTGGTTGTCGTAGTCGTCGATCAGGACGTAGACGGGGATGCCGGCACGCGCGTAGGCGCGGCGCTTGCGGGCCCGGTCGCGCTGCTGGTTCTCGTGGCCGGGGGGGGGGACGACTTCGACGACGAGCTTCACGGCGGAGGCGGTGAAGCCGAGGCCGTCTTCGGTGAGGAACTCCTCGTCGTCTTCGGGCGCTACGAACAGGTCGGGGACCCACGCCTTGCGCTCGTGGATGACATTCCAGTCGTGGTGCACCGCATACTCACTGCTCTCCAGGTGCCTTTCCAAGGCCCGCCGCAGACGGTTGATGACACGAGCGTGGCTGGCACGTCCGGTGGGCGACACCTCGATGAACCCCTCGACAATCTCCGCGTGAAAGCCCTCGGGGAGTTCCAGGGACTTCCACGCCTGCCACAGGGCCTCGTCCAGTCCAAGCGAGGGCATGTCTTCGGGCATGGCCTCAGGCACCTCCATTGTCGTAGGCGCCTCGTGGGCGAGAGCGGTCATGGCGCAGCACCTCCTCCTCAAGTGTGGGCCAGGAGCGTCCGTGCGGCACGGACAACGCCCTCACGCCGGCAGAAAAGAAGCCCGGTGACCGAAGGATCGGTCACCGGGCCACCCGATGGGGTGGGACCGGGGGCTCCCCGCCCCGCTACTCCGAGCGCTTGGACTTCGGCCGCCACACCACCAGCGCGCTGGCCTGCCGGACCTGGTCGTAGGGGACCAGGTCGCGGCGGTAGGAGGCGTGGACCGCGGCCTCGCGCTGCTGCATCGCCGCGGCCGCGCCCTCGACCGCGGCCTGGAGTTCGGCGACGCGCTCCTGGAGGGCGGCGACCTGGTTCTCCAGTTCGATGATGCGCTTGATACCGGCGAGGTTGATGCCCTCGTCCTGGGAGAGCTGCTGCACCTGGCGGAGCAGCTGGATGTCGCGGGCCGAGTAGCGGCGCCCGCGGCCGGCCGTGCGGTCGGGGGAGACCAGGCCCAGCCGGTCGTACTGGCGCAGGGTCTGCGGGTGCAGCCCGGAGAGCTGGGCGGCGACCGAGATGACGTACACCGGCGACTCGTCCGTCAGCTCGTACGGATTGCGGCTCCTGGGCGCGCCCGTACCGCTCCTGCCTCCGACCCCTCGGCCATCCATGTCATGCTCCCTTCGCGGACTGGAACAGCTCCGCCCGCGGGTCCTCCCCCGCGGTCGCCTCCCGATACGACTCCAGCGCCTCGCGCGCCTTGTCGCTGAGGTCCTTGGGGACGGTGACCTCAACGGTGACCAGCAGGTCGCCGCGGGTGCCGTCCTTGCGCACCGCGCCCTTGCCGCGGGCGCGCATCGTGCGGCCGTTGGGCGTGCCGGCCGGCAGCTTGAGGGTGACCGGGGGGCCGCCGAGGGTGGGGACCTTGATCTCGCCGCCGAGGGCCGCCTCCGGGAGGGTGACGGGCACGGTGACGGTGAGGTTGTCGCCCTTGCGGCCGAAGACCGGGTGGGGGTCGACGTGGACCACCACGTACAGATCGCCGGCGGGGCCGCCGGTCTCGCCCGGGGCGCCCTTGCCGCGCAGCCGGATCCGCTGGCCGTCGCTGACGCCGGCGGGGATGCGGACCTGCATGGTGCGGGCGCTGCGGGCGCGGCCGCTGCCCTTGCAGGCCTCGCACGGGTTCTGCGCGATCAGGCCGCGGCCGCGGCAGTCCACGCACGGGTCGGTGAGCGAGAAGCCGCCCCCGCCGCCCCGGCTGACCTGGCCGGTGCCGACGCAGGTCGGGCACACGCGGGGCGTGCCGTTCTTGTCGCCGGTGCCCGAGCACGCCTTGCACGGGGCCTGACTGGACATCCGCAGCGGGACCGTGGCCCCCTCCACCGCCTCGGTGAAGCTCAGCGTCACCTCGGACTCGATGTCCTGGCCGCGGCGCGGCTGGGCCCGGGTGGAGGTGCCACGGTTGAAGAGGCCGCCGAAGACGTCCCCGAGGCCGCCGCCGAAGCCGCCGCCCGCGCCGCCGCCCTGGGCGCCGCCGAAGAGGTCGCCCAGGTCGAAGTTGAAGGTGCCGCCGGGGCCGCCCGCGCCCGGCCCCGGGCGGAATCCGCCGTTGCCGAACAGGGCGCGGGCCTCGTCGTACTCCTTGCGCCGCTTGGGGTCGCCGAGGACGTCGTTCGCCTCGGAGATCTCCTTGAAGCGCTCCTCGGCCTTGGCGTCGCCCTTGTTGGCGTCCGGGTGGAACTCGCGGGCGAGCTTCCGGTACGCCTTCTTGATCTCCGCCTCGGTGGCGTCCTTGGGGACGCCGAGGACTTTGTAATAGTCCTTCTCGACGAAGTCCTTGGTGCTCATCCCCGACGTCCCTCCTCTCCTGCCATCGCTGTCACATCAGCCACGTCAGCCCTCTTCCGGGCCACCGCTCTCCTCATCCGGCGTCTCGTCCCCCTTGGGCTGTGCGCCCGGCTGGGGCTCGGCGACGGCGACCCGCGCCGGGCGGATCGTTCGCTCGCCGATTCGATACCCCGGCTGCAGAATCTGCACGCACGTGGTTTCGGTGACGTCCGGCGCGTACGAGTGCATGAGCGCCTCGTGCACCAGCGGGTCGAAGGGCTCGCCCTCCTTGCCGAACTGCTGCAGGCCCATCTTCGCCGCGACCGTCTCCAGCGACTCGGCGACGGACTTGAAGCCGCCGACGAGCTCGCCGTGCTCACGGGCGCGGCCGATGTCGTCGAGCACGGGCAGCAGCTCGGACAGGAGGTTCGCCACGGCGATCTCCTTGACCGTGACCCGGTCCCGCTCGACCCGGCGCCGGTAGTTCTGGTACTCCGCCTGGAGCCGCTGGAGGTCGGCCGTCCGCTCGTTGAGGGCGGTACGGACCTGGTCCAGCTGGGCCTGGACGGCCACCTGCTCGAGGTCCCCTGCCGGGGCCTCCGGGCCCGCCTTGTCGGCGGACCCGGCGGCACCCTTGGCCGCATCCTCAGGGGTCTGTGCGGCCTCGGAGGGGACGTCGGGCTGCTCCTCGAAGCCCGGGGTCTCCTCCGTCACGCGGCACCACCCTGTCCCTTGTCAGCCTTCTCGTCGTCCACGATCTCGGCGTCCACGACGTCGTCGTCGGCCTTGGCCTGGCCGTCACCGGCCGCGCCCGCCGCACCCGCCGCGCCCGCGCCGTCCTGGGCGTTGGCGTACAGCGCCTGGCCCAGCTTCTGGCTGACGGCCGCGACCTTCTCGGTGGCGGTGCGGATCTCGGCGGTGTCGTCGCCCTTGAGCTTCTCCTTCAGCTCGCCGACCGCGGTCTCGACCTCGGTCTTGACGTCGCCGGGGACCTTGTCCTCGTTGTCCTTGAGGAACTTCTCGGTCTGGTAGACCAGCTGCTCGGCCTGGTTGCGGGTCTCGGCGGCCTCGCGGCGCTTGTGGTCCTCCTCCGCGTACTGCTCGGCCTCGCGCATCATGCGGTCGATGTCGTCCTTCGGCAGCGCGGAGCCGCCGGTGACGGTCATCTTCTGCTCCTTGCCGGTGCCGAGGTCCTTGGCGCCGACGTGCATGATCCCGTTGGCGTCGATGTCGAAGGTGACCTCGATCTGCGGCACGCCGCGCGGGGCCGGCGGCAGGCCGGTCAGCTCGAACATGCCGAGCTTCTTGTTGTACGCCGCGATCTCGCGCTCGCCCTGGTAGACCTGGATCTGCACGGACGGCTGGTTGTCCTCGGCCGTGGTGAAGATCTCGGAGCGCTTGGTCGGGATGGTCGTGTTGCGCTCGATCAGCTTGGTCATGATGCCGCCCTTGGTCTCGATGCCGAGGGACAGCGGGGTGACGTCGAGCAGCAGGACGTCCTTGACCTCGCCCTTGAGGACACCGGCCTGGAGCGAGGCGCCGATGGCGACGACCTCGTCCGGGTTGACGCCCTTGTTGGCCTCCTTGCCGCCGGTCAGCTCCTTGACCAGCTCGGCGACGGCCGGCATACGGGTCGAGCCACCGACCAGGACCACGTGGTCGATCTCGGACAGCGCGATGCCCGCGTCCTTGATCACGTTGTGGAAGGGGACCTTGCAGCGCTCGAGCAGGTCGCTGGTGAGCTGCTGGAACTGGGCGCGGGTGAGCTTCTCGTCCAGGTGCAGCGGGCCCTCGGCGGAGGCCGTGATGTAGGGCAGGTTGATGGTGGTCTCGGTCGAGCTGGAGAGCTCGATCTTCGCCTTCTCGGCGGCCTCGCGGAGACGCTGGAGCGCCATCTTGTCCTTGGACAGGTCCACGCCGTGGCCGTTGTTGAACTGCTTGACCAGGTAGTCGACGACGCGCTGGTCCCAGTCGTCGCCACCGAGGTGGTTGTCACCGTTGGTGGCCTTGACCTCCACCACGCCGTCGCCGATCTCCAGCAGCGAGACGTCGAAGGTGCCGCCGCCGAGGTCGAAGACCAGGATGGTCTGGTCGTCCTTCTCGAGCCCGTAGGCGAGGGCGGCGGCAGTAGGCTCGTTGACGATACGCAGGACGTTGAGGCCCGCGATCTCACCGGCCTCCTTGGTGGCCTGGCGCTCGGCGTCGTTGAAGTACGCCGGGACGGTGATGACCGCGTCCGTGACCTTCTCGCCCAGGTACGCCTCGGCGTCCCGCTTGAGCTTCTGCAGGATGAAGGCGCTGATCTGCTGCGGGTTGAAGTCCTTGTTGTCGAGGTTGATCTTCCAGTCGGTGCCCATGTGGCGCTTGACCGACCGGATGGTCCGGTCCACGTTGGTCACGGCCTGGCGCTTGGCGACCTCACCGACCAGGACCTCGCCGTTCTTGGCGAAGGCGACGACGGACGGCGTGGTCCTGGCGCCCTCGGCGTTGGTGATGACGGTGGGCTCACCGCCTTCGAGCACACTGACGACGGAGTTCGTCGTACCCAGGTCGATGCCGACCGCACGAGCCATTTCGCAATCCTCCAACTACACAGCATTGAGTGGAACAGGCTCAAGAGTGCCTGACGGATCCCCTCGTGTCAACAGACCTGAGTCCGGCGGGCTCAACTTTTATACGGCCCTTATGGACAGGACACGGACAAGGGGGGAGGGGTGAGGTGACGAGAGGGCCGGCGATCCGGCCAAGCGACACAGATCACCGGCCGGTCGGCTACATGGGCTGCCGCTTCCCCGGGTAATCTCGGTCAAGACCAGATAAGTTACTGCTTAGTAATCGCCTGTTTCGACTGCTTCGACTGCTAGTAATCCGTTCCGCCCAGTAATCCGCACTGCTCAGTAATCCGCTCTCGCAGGTTCGAGGAGCCCCCAATGCAACTCGCCGCGATCATCGTGTCGCTGGTCCTCACGGCGGTCGGCGTTGCCCTGCTCGGCCGCGCCATCGCGCAGTTCGTGCGCTTCTTCAAGCTCGGCGCACCCGTGCCGGCGGGCACCCGGACCGACAACCCCTATCAGCGCAGCGTGACGCTGGTGAGGGAGTTCCTGGCGCACACCCGGATGAACAAGTGGGGGATCATCGGGATCGCCCACTGGTTCGTCGCGATCGGCTTCCTGACCCTGCCGCCGACCATCATCAACGCCTACGGCCAGCTCTTCCAGGCCGACTGGACGCTGCCGATCCTCGGCGGCTTCCTCCCCTATGAGCTGTACATCGAGTTCATCGGGACGATGACCACCCTCGGCATCGCCACCCTGATCGTGATCCGGCTGCTCAACCTGCCCAGCCGGGCCGGCCGCAAGTCCCGCTTCGCCGGCTCCACGGCCTGGCAGGCGTACTTCGTCGAGTACGTCATCCTGATCATCGGCCTGGCGATCATGGCGCTGCGCGGCACGGAGGGCGCGCTGCACCACGTCGACTCGTACCAGCCGGAGTACTTCGCCTCGTACCCGCTGGTGCTGCTCTTCAAGAGCCTCAGCGTCGGCACCGTGCAGAACCTGACCTATCTGTTCGCGATGATCAAGCTCGGCACGACCATGGTCTGGATGATCACGGTCTCGGTGAACATCGACATGAGCATCGCCTGGCACCGCTTCCTCGCCTTCCCCAACATCTGGTTCAAGCGCGAGTCGAGCGGAGACGTCGCGCTGGGCGCGCTCCAGCCGATGACCTCGGGCGGCAAGCCGATCGACTTCGAGGACCCGGGCGAGGACGACCAGTTCGGCGTCTCCCAGATCGAGCACTTCTCCTGGAAGGGCCTGCTCGACTTCTCCACCTGCACCGAGTGCGGCCGCTGCCAGTCCCAGTGCCCGGCCTGGAACACCGGCAAGCCGCTGTCGCCCAAGCTGCTGATCATGTCGCTGCGCGACCACTCGCACGCCAAGGCCCCGTACCTGCTCGCCGGCGGCGGCAAGACGGCGGAGGGGGAGGAGAAGGCGAGCGCCGAGCAGCTCGCCGAGGTGCCGCAGGCCGCCCTCGCCGAGGCCGAGCGGCCGCTGATCGGCACTCTGGCCGAGAACGGCGTCATCGACCCGGACGTGCTGTGGTCCTGCACCACCTGCGGCGCCTGCGTCGAGCAGTGCCCCGTCGACATCGAGCACGTCGACCACATCGTCGACATGCGCCGCTACCAGGTGATGATCGAGTCGTCCTTCCCGAGCGAGGCCGGGACGATGCTGAAGAACCTGGAGAAGAAGGGCAACCCCTGGGGGCTCGCCAAGAAGCAGCGCCTGGCGTGGACCAAGGAAGTCGACTTCGAGGTCCCGGTCGTCGGCAAGGACATCGAGGACCTGTCCGAGGTCGACTACCTGTACTGGGTCGGCTGCGCGGGCGCCCTGGAGGACCGGGCCAAGAAGACCACCAAGGCCTTCGCGGAGCTGCTGCACATCGCGGGCGTCAAGTTCGCGATCATGGGCGGCGACGAGTCGTGCACCGGCGACTCCGCCCGCCGCCTCGGCAATGAGTTCCTCTTCCAGCAGCTCGGCCAGCAGAACGTCGAGATGCTCAACATGGCCTTCGGGGAGGACGCGGAGGAAGGCGTCGTCGTCGAGAAGTCCAAGAAGAAGATCGTCGCAACCTGCCCGCACTGCTTTAACACGATCGCCAATGAGTACCCGCAGCTCGGCGGCCACTACGAGGTGATCCACCACACCCAGCTGCTGCAGCACCTCGTCGACGAGGGCAAGCTCGTCCCGGTCACCCCGGTCGAGGGGCTCATCACCTACCACGACCCCTGCTACCTGGGCCGCCACAACAAGGTCTACACCCCGCCGCGCGAGATCATCGCCAAGGTGCCGGGCCTGCGGAACGAGGAGATGCACCGCCACAAGGAGCGCGGCTTCTGCTGCGGCGCCGGCGGCGCCCGGATGTGGATGGAAGAGCGCATCGGCAAGCGCATCAACGACGAGCGCGTGGACGAGGCGCTGTCCCTCAACCCGGACATCGTCTCCACCGCCTGCCCGTTCTGCCTGGTCATGCTCACCGACTCGGTCAACGGCAAGAAGAATTCGGGTGCGGCGAAGGAGTCGCTGCAGGTCGTGGACGTCGCGCAGCTGCTGCTCGACTCCGTCAAGACGCCCGCCGAGCCGGAGGACGACGGGAAGACGGCGCGGGAGCCGGAGCCGGAGCCGGTGAAGTAGCGCCGCGCCTTCCGTTCCGTACGCGCCCGAGGGGCTCGATCCGACCGGATCGAGCCCCTCGGGCGTTTCGGCGCCGTCGATGTGTCAGCGCCACTGACGGTTCAGCACAACCGTTTCAGCACCGCAGCCGTGTCATCGCCGCCGCGCCGTCTCACCGCCGCCGCTTGCCGCGCTCCGGCAGGGTCTGCTCGGTCCAGATGACCTTGCCCTCGGCGGTGTAGCGGGTCCCCCACCGGTCGGCGAACCGCGAGACCAGGAACAGCCCGCGCCCGCCCTCGTCCTCCGTCGCCGCGTACCGCAGATGCGGCGAGGTGGAGCTGGTGTCCGAGACCTCGCAGATCAGGCTGCGGTCGCACAGCAGCCGCACCCGGATCGGCCCCGTCGCGTACCGGATCGCGTTGGTGATCAGCTCGCTGAGGATCAGCTCGGTGGTGAACGCCACCTCGCCCAGGTCCCACTCGGCCAGCCGCGCCGCCACCGCGGCGCGCACCGCGGACACCAGGGACGGTTCCGACGGCACCTCCCAGTCCGCGATCCGCTCCGGCTCCAGCACCCGCGTACGGGCGACGATCAGCGCGATGTCGTCGCTGGGGGTGTCGGGCAGCATCTCGGCGAGGACCGCCGTACAGGTCTCCTCCGGCGTCCGCCCGGCGTGGGAGAGGGAGGCGCGCAGCAGCTCCAGGCCCTCCTCGATGTCCCGGTCGCGCTTCTCGACCAGGCCGTCGGTGTAGAGGGCGAGGTGGCTGCCCTCGGGTAGCTGAAGCTCCACCGTCTCGAACGGCAGCCCGCCCAGGCCCAGCGGCGGCCCCGGCGGCACGTCGGGGAACTCCACCGAGCCGTCCGGGGCGACCACGGCGGGCGGCGGATGCCCGGCCCGGGCCATGGCGCAGCGCCGCGAGACCGGGTCGTAGATCGCGTACAGACAGGTGGCGCCGGTGATCACACCGCCGCCCTCCAGGCTGTCCGAGGTCTCGTCCTGGTCGATCCGGGCGATCAGGTCGTCGAGGTGGGAGAGGATTTCGTCCGGCGGCAGGTCGAGGGTGGAGAAGTTGTGCACCGCCGTCCGCAGCCGCCCCATCGTGGCCGCGGCGTGCAGCCCGTGCCCGACCACGTCACCCACCACCAGCGCCACCCGCGCCCCCGGCAGCGGGATCACATCGAACCAGTCACCACCCACCCCCGACTCCGCCGGCAGATACCGGTACGCCACGTCCAGCGCGCTCTGCTCGGGCAGCACCTGCGGCAGCAGGCTGCGCTGCAGCGTCACCGCCATCGTGTGCTCGCGCGTGTACCGGCGGGCGTTGTCGATGCTGACCGCGGCGCGGGTGACCAGCTCCTCGGCGAGGGAGACGTCGTCCTCCTCGAAGGGCTCGGGCTTCTCCGAGCGCATGAACGTGGCCATGCCGAGGATCACGCCCCGGGCGCGCAGCGGCACCGCGATCATGGAGTGGATGCCGTGGTGGACGATCTGCCGCGCCCGCTCCGGGTCGTGCTCGTGCCAGCCGGCGAAGTCGCGGAGCACCGCCTCCACCGTCGTCTCGCCGGTGGCGAACCCGATGGCCTGCGGCGTGGCCGGGCCGTAGCGGATCAGCCCGCCCAGCGGATACAGCGGCACGTCGTCGCGGATGCCGCTGAGCGCGGTACGGCGCAGCGAGGTGCGCGCCGTGGCGCCGCTGCCCGTCGCCGCGCCCGTCGGCTCCTCGCCGCGCAGCACCGGGTCCACCAGGTCCACGGCGACGAAGTCGGCGAACCGTTCCACCGCGTATTCGGTCAGCTCCTGGGCCGTGCGCACCACGTCCAGCGTGGTGCCGATCCGCAGCCCCGCGTCGTACAGCAGCTTCAGCCGCTTGCGCGCCACATCGACCTTGCCGGACAGGGCGCGCAGCTCGGTGGTGTCCCGCAGCGTCGCGACGCTGCCGGGCGGACCGCCGAAGCGGTCGGTCGGCCGGTGGCTGACCGTCAGCAGCCGGTCCCCCGCCTGGTGCACCTCGTCGGTGGCGGTACGGCCCGACACCAGCAGCTCCGCCGTGCTCGGGTCGAAGCCGAGGTCGGCGACGGGCCTCCCCTCGGCGTCCGGGGGCAGGTCGAACAGCCGGCGCGCCTCGTCGTTGGCCAGCAGCAGCCGCTTGTCCCCGCCGACGATGAGCACGCCCTCCCGTACGGAGTGCAGCACCGCGTCGTGGTGCTCGTACATCCGGGTCAGATCGGCCGGGTCCAGCCCGTGGGTCTGCCGCCGCAGCCGCCTGCTGACCAGCGCCGTACCGCCAGTGGCCAGGGCGAGGGCGGCGGCGACGGCGCCGAGGAGGAGCGGCAGCTGCCGGTCGACTGCGCCGCTCACCTTCTCGACGGTGATCCCGGCGGCGACCAGGCCGACGACCTTGCCCCGGCTGTCGGTGACGGGCACCACGGCCCGTACGGACGGGCCGAGGGTGCCCGTGGACGTCTCGGTGACGGTGCCGCCGTCTGCGGCGGCGCGGTAGTTCCCGAGGAAGTGCCGGCCGATCTGCTCCGAGTCGGGGTGGGTGTAGCGGATCCCGTCCGTCGTCAGGACGACGATGAAGTCGACGTCGGCCCGGGCGCGGGCACGCTCGGTGCGCGGCTGCAGGATCGCAGTCGGGTCGGGGGAGCGCAGCGCCTCGACCATGCCCGGGGCGTTCGCGAAGGCCTCGGCGACGGCGAGCGAGCGGCGGCGGGCCTCCTCGTCGGTGTCGTGTCTGGACTGCAGGACGAGGGTCACCCCGGCGGCGACGGCGAGCAGCAGCACGACCGCCACCTGGAGGAAGAACACCTGGCTCGCGACCGTACGCACCCGGCGCGCGGCGCGCCGCATGGACTGGCTGGTGGGGGTGGGGTGGGTGGGGCGGGGCGCCTGGGGAGCCGGGCCGCGGGGGGTGGGGGGCTCGGGGGGCTCGGGAGGCTCCGGGGCGCGGGTTTCGGGGCCGGGGGGTGCCGGGGCGCGGGTTTCGGGGCCTGGAGCCTCCGGGGCGGGGCCTTGAGGGCTGGAGGGTGGCGGGGCAGGACCTTCGCGCTCCGGGGCGGGCGCGGGCCCGCCGTCTAACGCCGGTGCGGGGGCCTGGGCCGTTGCCTGGGCCGCTGTTTGGGCCTGGACCTGCACATGGACCTGGACCTGGACCAGTGCCGGATCGGGCTGCGGCGAGGGGGCGTGCTCCGGACGCGGAGTGCCGCTCTCGGGACGCGGGGTGCCGCTCTCGGGGAGCCCGGCATCACCCTCAGGACGCCCGGCATCCTTCTCAGACCGCCCGGCATCGCCCTCAGACCGCCTGAGGTCCTTCTCAGACCGCCCGGCATCACCCTCAGACCGCCCGGCATCGCTCTCAGACCGCGGGCCGTCGTTTTTCGGACGCGGCCGTGCGCGTCGTCCGCCCGGCCGCCGGTCGGTCAGCGCCCGGGCCAACGGGACCCGGGACAGACCGAAGGATCCGGCCATGTCGCCGCTTCTGTCGCTCTCGTCGTCCGGCGGGCGAGCGGCATCCGCCGCGGCCGGCTGACCAGTTGTGTCCGACATCTGACTACGCTCCGCTCACCCCCTGCCCCCGCCGGTTTCTCACCGGATCAACAACCACCCGCATGCCGTGCAGTACGACCATGGCCGCCCCCCGCCTCAACCGCTCCGAACATGACTCGATCCTGACCGCGAAATGACCCTTCTCACAACAAGGTTGCGGATCCCAACAGGATCATGCCCCAAACCTCCGCGCAGAAATGTCCTGAACAGCCCTTCCGCACCAAAAGTCATCTCTACAGCCAACCAGATGTTCCGAACCTCATATGTCCCAGAAGCCCCCGATGGGTCCGTCTCGCCCCACGGACCGCGAGGGCGCTTCACCCCCATCCTCCCTCACCCGGAACACCCCAACTGACCTGCTTCCCTGGCCAGTTCACCTTCACAACACCCCCGCACCACCGCCGCGCAACCCTTCCCGCGCGTCGCGAGTCACACCGGCCGGGAGCCGTTCGCTCTACCTCTCGACCTGTCCCCACCCATGGGAGTCCTTTTGCCTCTCTTCCCCGCATCGCCCACTTCCCCGGCATCGCCCGCATCGCGCCCACGGACCCTCGCCATCGCCACCGCCGTCACGGCCATGGCCATCGGCGCCCTCGCCGCCCCGGCCGCCCACGCGGCGACCGCCGACGCCCAGCCCGCGGCGGCCGCCTCCGCTCAGGACGACTTCAATGGCGACGGCTACGACGACCTCGTCACCGCCACGCCCAAGGCGCCCGTGAACGGCCAGGCCGGTGCCGGCAGTGTCGTGGTGCTCTACGGCTCGGCGAGCGGCGTCTCCCCGTCCCGTTCCGTCACGGTCACCCAGGCCTCCTCCGGCGTCCCCGGCACCCCCGAGACAGGCGACGGCTTCGGCTCCGACATCGCGAGCGGCGACCTGGACGGAGACGGCTACGACGACCTGGTCGTCACCTCCAGCGGCGAGAAGGCCAACGACGGCAGCCCCGGGACCGGCTCGGTCACCGTCCTCTGGGGCGGCCCGAACGGCTTGAGGAACGGCGGCACCGCGGTCCCCCACGACAGGGAGGGCGTCCCGGTCGGCGACCCGTTCGGCGTCGACGTCGCCGTGGCCGACATCGACGGCGACCAGGGCCAGAACCTCATCGTGCTCACCGGCAGCAGCCTGGTCCCGTACGCCGACGGCTTCACCCGCACCAGGCCCTCCGCCGCCATGCCCGTCACCGACTCCTTCCGGGAGAACCCCCACGGCCTGGCCACCGGCGACTTCACCCACTCGGGCCACAGCGACATCGTCGTCTACGGCTCGCAGGACACGGACGAGCAGAGCGGCGCCTGGACCGCCGTCTACAGCGGCGGCCCCGCCGGCGTCGAGTTCCAGCGCGAACTGACCACCGGCACCTCGGCCGTCCCGGAGTCCGCCGCGGTCGGCGACTTCGACAAGGACGGCCGCGCGGACCTGGTCACCGGCTCGGGCACCAACTGCTGCCCCGACTCGGTCGAGGACCCGTCCGGCTCGGCCGGCCAGATCACCGTCTACTACGGCGCGCAGGACGGCCTGGGCACCGGCCGCGCCCCCGTACTCATCCACCAGGGCACGGCGGGGGTGCCCGGGGCGAACGAGTACGTGGACCACTTCGGCGCCTCCGTCGCGGCCGGCGACGTGACCGGCGACGGATACGCGGACCTGGCCGTCGGCCTGCCCGGCGAGGAGGTCGACGGCGTGGCCGCGACCGGATCCGTGGTCCTGCTCAAGGGCGGTGCGAACGGCCTGACCGGCACCGGCGCCCAGGCCGTCCACCAGGACACCACGGGCGTCCCCGGCGTCGGGGAGAAGGACGACCACTTCGGCTCGGCCCTCGCCGCGACGGACACCAACGGCGACGGCAGGGCGGACGTGGCCATCAGCGCCTGGGGCGAGGACGTCACCCCCGGAGCCACGGCGGACGGCGCGGTGTGGGTGCTGCGCGGCGCGGGCGGCGGGATCACGACGACAGGTGCGACGTCCTTCAGCGCGCCGAAGTTCGGCTTCACGTACACGGACAGCGAGTTCGGCTCGGTCCTGGGCGGCTGAAGGCGAGTTCCCGGGCCCGGCGGCGGGGGGCCGGTCCTGGGAAGCCCACGTAAGAGAACCTGTACGAGGGTCCGTACGAGGCCCCATACGCGGACCCGCACGAGGCCGCGTACGAGGCCCCGTACGAGAACGCGTACCAGAACGCGTACGAGGCCGCGTACGAAGACCCCGTACACCACCCACCCGCACACACACGCACGCCCGCCCGCCCGCGCATACGCACCCGCGCACGCCCCCACCTGCCACCTGCCTCCTACCTCCCCGTGTACACCCCGAGCCCCGAAAGCCCCGCCATGCAGTGTCGCCACCGCCCCACCCTCAGGGGCGACCGCCGTAACCCAGGTGACCGCCATGAAGGCTGACCAACACGACCAACACGACCAACACGACCGACGCGACCAACACGACCGACATGACCGACGCGACCGATCTGGCCGAGGGCCCCGGACCCCCGCGCCCAGCCGCACCGCCGCCGCGCTGGCCTGCGCCACGGCGCTGGCGCTGCTCGCCGCGTGCGGCTCCGGCGGCGACGGCCGAGGCAGCGGCGGCGGCCCGGACGGCCGGAAGGCCCCGGCCACGTCGGGTGACCACAGCACCTCCCCCACCCCCCGCGATGCACCCGGCAGCCGCCCCGCCACCGCGGTCACCACCCCCACCGCGACCGCACCCGTCCCCCGGGGCAAGGGCAGCGAGCTGCCGGACGACATCAACGGCGACGGCTATCCGGAGCTCGCGCTCCCGCTCTCCGCGAACGAGGAGGACGCCATGCCCTCCCTCCTCGCCTTCGTCCACGGCTCCTCGGGCGGCCTCAACCCCGCCACCCGCACCGTGCTCACCGGCGAGGACCTCGGCCTCCCCACCCGCGGCGACGCGGACGCGCCGACCCTCGCCCCGGCCACGGTGGCCACGGCCGACCTCGACGGCGACGGCTACGCCGACCTGGTGACCCCGGTCTCCGAACCGCTCGGCGAGGCTGACGCCGACCGCCTCCACACCACCGTACGGACCGTCCCGTACGTCACCTGGGGCCGCGCCGACGGCCCCCGGCGCGGCGCCAGGGCTACCCGGGTCCCGCTGAGCGGCCCGGACGACAGCATGGACGGGTCACGGCCGACGGTGGGCGACTTCAACGGGGACGGCCACCACGACCTGGCGACGATCCGCGACGACCGCGTGTCCTTCCTCGTGCTCTACGGTCCGTTCGGCCGGGACGGCAGGGCCGCCCGGGCGGTGCCCTACCGGACCCCGCTGGACAGCGACAACAGCAGCGGCCAGATCGATCGGTTGTTCGCGGACACCATCGACGGCGACCGGCCCACCGACCTGGTGGTGCACGCCATGGACGACAACGGGCAGTCCGCCTCCGTACTCCTCACCGCGGGCCCGGACGGCCTCGCCCGTACCGGCCCCACGCTGCGCGAGGGCAACGCGATCGCCTTCGGCGACTTCGACGGGGACGGCCTGCGGGACGTCGCGGTCGGCGACACCGGCACCCGCAACAACGAGCCCGGCTACGAGACGGAGGCGCCGGAGGTGGACCATACGCTGACCGTCTACACGAGGAAGCGCCTCGAGGACGCGCCCCTCAAAGAGACGCCCACGATCCGGGGAATCAAGATCCCGGACATGGAGGGCGCCCTGGCCGCCGCCGACACCGACGGGGACGGCACCGACGAGCTGGCGGTGCCCCTCGCGTCGGGGGGCGTCGAGATCATCACCGTCCGGCCCGACTCCCCGGGCGACATCGCGCGCCGCCGCACCCTGTCCCGTACCGTCCCCGCCCGCGTGGACGGCGAGAAGATACCGAAGCAGCGACGCGCCGCCCGGCTCCACGGCGCCGGGGACTTCGACCACGACGGCAAGGACGAGATCGTCCTCGCCTGGGGCCGCGCCCCCGGCTTCGCCCTCTCCGGACATCGGCCCGAGTGGTGGTGGATCATCGAGGGCACCGCCGACCGGACCGCCTTCACCAGCGAGCCCTTCGCCACGGACGCCCGCTGACCGGCCAACCCCCGGCCAACCCCCGCTCCGTAGGGGGGACAACCCCCCGGGGTTCCCCTAGGGGATGTCACAGCTCGGCCGCAATGCCGGACCTGTTACGACAGGTCCGGCACCCCGGCCTCGACGACCGGGTACGTTCGAATCGTGGCTGGATTCAGGATCGGACGCGGACGGGACCCCCGGTCCGCGCAACAGGGGCAGCAGGAACCACCGCAGCAGCAGCCGTACGGCCGGCAGGCGCCGCCGTACGGCCAACCGCCGCAGCCGCAGTGGCAGCAGCCCGCCTCACAAGGGGAGCCGGAGTACTTCGGCGGCCAGGACCCGTACTACGGCCCGCCGCAGGGCCACGCCCCCGGCTACGGCCAAGGCGGCCCGGGCGGCTCGTACAGCAACAACGATCCGGGCCATACCCAGCAATTCAGCATCGGCGAGGCGCCCGACGCCTACGACCCGTACGCCCAGGACCCCGGCTACGGCCCCGGCCCCGGCTCGTACGACGACGGCTACGCCCACACCTACCGCGCCGGCTCCTCCACCGCCCCGCCCGCCGGCCCCCGCCTGCCCTGGAAGCAGCTGCTGAGCGGCATCTTGCTGCGCCCGTCGGCCACCTTCTGGCAGATGCGCGACTACGCGGTGTGGGGCCCGGCCCTCATCGTGACGTTCGTCTACGGCCTGCTGGTGGTCTTCGGCTTCGACCAGGCCCGCGAGGACGTGCTGAACGCCTCGATGGGCAACAGCATCCCGGCGATCCTCGTCACCGGCGTCGCCGTCGTGATCAGCGGCCTGATCCTGGGCGCGGTCACCCACACGCTCGCCCGCCAGCTCGGCGGCGACGGCTCGTGGGCCCCGACCGTCGGCCTGTCGATGCTGATCATGTCCATCACGGACGCACCGCGCCTGCTGTTCGCGCTCTTCCTCGGCGGGGACAGCCCGACGGTGCAGGTGCTGGGCTGGGCCACCTGGCTGGGGGCGGGCGTGCTGTTCACGTCGATGGTGAGCAAGTCGCACGACCTGCCGTGGCAGAAGGCGCTGGGGGCGTCGGCGATCCAGCTGATCGCGCTGCTGTCGCTGCTGAAGCTGGGCACGCTGTAGAACAACCGAACCGGAGGCACAAGAAGAGGGGCCCTCAAGAGGGCCCCTCACCCGTTTGTCACCGATCCCCAGCGGGTCAGGCGTGTCAGGCCCAGCGGGTCAGGCATATCGGACCAGCAGATCAGACGTCCAGAACCTGCCCACCCCGCCGCACGACGGGCGGCTCGACGCTCCAGGGGAAGTTGATCCAGTCTTCGGTGCGCTTCCAGACGTACTCGCACTTGACGAGGGACTGCGACTTCTCGTAGATCACCGCGCTGCGCACCTCGGCGACCGTGCCGACGCAGAAGTCGCGGACAAGCTTCAGCGTCTTGCCGGTGTCCGCGACATCGTCCGCGATCAGCACCTTCTTGTCGGAGAAGTCGATCGCGTTGGGCACGGGCGCCAACATCACCGGCATGTCGAGAGTGGTGCCCACGCCGGTGTAGAACTCGACGTTCACCAGGTGGATGTTCTTGCAGTCCAGCGCATACGCCAGCCCACCCGCGACGAACACCCCACCGCGCGCTATGGACAGCACGATGTCCGGCTCGTACCCGTCATCCGCGATCGTCTGCGCCAGCTCCCGCACGGCCGTGCCGAAGCTCTCGTACGTCAGATTCTCCCGCTGCTCGCCCACCCCGGGCCTCACACGTTCGTCCGGTGGAAGTTCTGATACGACCGCGACGGCGTCGGCCCGCGCTGCCCCTGATAGCGGGAGCCGTAACGCGCCGACCCGTACGGATGCTCGGCCGGCGAGGTCAGCCGGAACATGCACAGCTGCCCGATCTTCATCCCCGGCCACAGCTTGATCGGCAAGGTCGCCACGTTCGACAGTTCCAGGGTCACATGCCCCGAGAACCCGGGGTCGATGAAACCGGCCGTGGAATGCGTCAGCAGCCCCAGCCGCCCCAGGCTCGACTTCCCCTCCAGGCGCGAGGCGATGTCGTCGGGCAGCGTCACCACCTCGTACGTCGAGGCGAGCACGAACTCCCCGGGATGCAGGATGAACGCGTCATCCCCCTCCGGCTCCACCAGCCGCGTCAGATCCGGCTGCTCCACCGCCGGGTCGATGTGCGGATAACGGTGGTTCTCGAACACCCGGAAAAAGCGGTCCAGCCGCACATCGATGCTCGACGGCTGCACCATCACCGGATCGAACGGATCGATCCGCACCCGCCCGGCATCGATCTCGGCCCGGATGTCCTTGTCTGAGAGAAGCACGCAACGAGGATACGCACACCCCACCCACGACCTGGGCCCGGCCCAATCGGACCGGGCCCCGCGATCAGCAGCCGACGCCGACCACTACCGCTTCACGCCCCCCACCGGCACCGCCTGCCGCAACCGCGCACAACGCGGACAGCGCAGCAGCCGGCCGGGGCCGATCCGGTCGACGGTGAGGTGCTGCAACGGGAACGAAGCGGTGCTGAACACGTGCCCTTCGGCACAACGGACGACGGTGCGCTCCATTGAGTCCCTTCCCCATGAACGTGGACGACAAAAGCCACATTAGGGGATCACCCACCCACCACTCCACGCGGCACTCCGCCCCCACCGTACGCCCCAACTCCCGCCCCCCTCCTACCCGCTTCCCCCGCCCGCATCTCACGCGCGCACCCTCCGAAACCACCCGGAAAACCCTCCACAGACCTTCCCGAAAACACACAAAGACCCCGCGACAAATGCGCCGGGGGTCAGCCATGGGGTACAGTGTGCGACGGTACGACAGCGAGAGATCGCGTCTTACGCGGGTGTAGTTTAATGGTAGAACATGAGCTTCCCAAGCTCAGAGCGCGGGTTCGATTCCCGTCACCCGCTCCACGACGAAGGCCCAGGTCAGAGACCCGGGCCTTGTTTATTGTCTAGACCTCTTTATGCCTCCCGTGCCCGTTGCGTGCCAGATCAGGCGCCGGGCATGTCGGCCTGTCGCCTCGCGTCAGTGTTCACTCCCTGGTGCGCTCGGCTGTGTGATCAGCAACGCCGACAGACCACACCGGTCATGCTGAGATCATGAGCAGGTATGCAGCGGCGAAGCCGTACGTACTGCCGGAGTCGCTTGCCGAGTTGGACGGGCCCACAGCTGGTGGCGTCACGCTGCCGCGCCACATCGACTGGGGACCGCACTACATCTATGACCTGGCCGACGAGGCAGACTTCCGGCTGATGTACGAGCGTGTCGTCCGCGAGGCCCAGACTCGTTGCGATCTCAACGCGTATCTGAACGCGACATCGCTGCGACAGGTGTGGTGTGACCTGTTCCTCCCTGTCGCGGTCAAGACCGCTTGGGAAATCCGATTCCCTGAGCTCCGTGAACACGGCACGACGGCAGCCGCGGCTGGTGGGCGAGCTGCACCCGTCGGCTGATCCTTCATGATCTGGACGCGCTGAGAACAATCATTGGCAAGATCCGGACGTCGGCGGAGGACAGCCGCTGGCAACGTCGCGGCGGTCAGCAGCCTGACGAGTGAGCTGAAGCGGACGAGCGCATCTCCATGCGCACGAGCGGGACGAACACGTACTGTAGGGCGCACAGCGGACCTGCCGATCCTTACTGGAGACCGCGATGACTACGCAGCCCGAACATCCGATGCACGACATCGCCGACAGTGATCCGGAAGCCCACCGCATCGCCCAGCCGCCGAGCACGCCTGAGGAACTGCGCGCTGCTCTTGCGCTGATCGCCCCAGACGCGCTGCCGACATTTGATACCGAGCGCGCCGCGGCACTACGGCAGTCCCGAGAGCAGGTGAGCGCGGCGCCCATGCGTCGCTTCGTCGGTCAGTGGGCCGTCTACGTCGCCATCGAGCGCCACCCGGACCGCGCCGCCCGCCTGCGGGCGCTGGAAACTCGCGCAGCTGAGACCGACGATGTCCGCGAGGCTCGCCAACTTGCGGCGGAGATCGGCCGCATCCTTGACACAGCATGCGCTGAAGCCGGCATCGACCAGGCGCAGGGAGCAGCGTGAGCGACCGGGACCCATGGCGTTGGGAGTATGACCCGGACGCCGAGCACGTCGTGTCCGGTCTGCCCCCGCAGGTGGTCGCTGAGGTTGAACGCCTTGCGGGAGAGATGGTTGCACTGGCCGAGGTCGGCGTTGACGTCACGGATCTCGGTCAAGGACCGCGACGGGGCGTGCCGGGCGGAGTGCGGCGCATCCCCCTGCTCGTCGACGGCTGGTTCTACGCGCTGCCCCTCCCCCGGCTGCGCCTCATCGCGATCACGCGAGTGATCCCCCCGTTCTCCAATCTTTAGCGGGTGAGCAGATCTCGCTTCGAGGGACTGGACCTCAGCGCGGACTGGTCGGCAGTACGCCAGGTTCCGCACCAGAAGCGCACCAGATGCAGCGATGAACAGCGGTCAATGACGGGGACTGTGGCGGGCATGCCAGCCCATCGTCAGCGCTCGTTTACCCAGGTCAGCGGCATGATCGGCGCCGAACGCGCTGTGATTCCCAAGCTCAGAGCGCGGGTTCGATTCCCGTCACCCGCTCCAGTAAAAGCCCCAGGTCAGCGACCCGGGGCTTCTTCGTTTTCCGGGGCCGCTGACGTCTCCGTCAGCGCGACGACGCGCCGAGATCCGGCGCAACGCGATCACACTTGGGCTAAAGCGATCGAGACGCGTCGGGTGTTGTGTGGGGGACGAGGCGCGGGCGTAGGCTCAGGCCAGCGACCGCAACAACGGCCAGGCTCACGATGATCACGCAGACCGCCGCCCAGGAGACGTTTCGATGACCGAACAGCCTTCTGCCCCCGACGGGCCCTTGATCCCCATGCCGGCGCTCACTCCGGCAGCGCTCCGCGCAGCGGTCGCCCAGATCGCCCCCGCTCAGCTGCCTTCCTTCGTCGAACACCTCGACCGCGCCGTTGAACAAGCCGCTGCTCAGAGCACGATCGCTCCACTGCGCACCTTCCTGCAGTGGTGGGGCGAATTCGTCGCCATCCAGCGCTACCCGGCCCGCGCTGCACGCCTGCGCGAATTGGAAGCCGTAGCGGAAGAAGCAACAGACCGCGAGGCCCTGCGTTCCGCACTCGCCGAGATGCGACAGATCACAGAACTGGCGCACCACGAGATCTCCGCGTGAGCGATAACTGGACCTGGGACTACGACCCCGATGCCGAGCACGTCGTAGGCGGCCTGCCGCACGAAGTCGTGGCCGAGGTAGAGCGCTTGGCTGAGCAGCTGACAGTCCTGGGCCGCGACGCGATCGACGTCGGCCGCGGAAACCCGCACGGCGGGGGGCTGCGGACACAGGACATTTTCGGAGGGCGGGGCTTCTTCATGTTCATGGCCCTGGAACGGCTCGAGCTGGTTGTGATCACCCGCATAACATGGCTCGGCTGATCAGCGACTACCGGGCAGCCTGCATGCATGCGATCGGCCCGCTGGCTGGTGCAAGGTGAGCCACGGTGGGGCGCGTCAGGACGCACACTGAGCGACCACGTGGCGTCCCCGCACCAGAAGCGCACCAGATAGAGCGGTAAACAGCGGTCAATGACGGGTGCCGCGGTGGGCACACCGGCCCGCCGTCGTTTTCGCTGGTCAGCAGCCTGATCAGCGTCGAGCGCCCGGTGATTCCCAAGCTCAGAGCGTGGGTTCGATTCCCGTCACCCGCTCCAGCACAAAGCCCCAGGTCAGCGACCCAGGCCTTGTTTGTTGTCTAGACCTCTCTAGGCGTCCCGTGCCCGTGGCGTGCCAGATCAGGCGCCGGGCATGCTGGCCGGTCGCCCCGCGTCGGCGTTCACTCCCTGGTGCGCTCGAATGTGTGATCAGCGCCGCCGAGAGACCACATCAGCCATGCTGAGATCATGAGCAGGTATGCAGCGGCGAAGCCGTACGTACTGCCGGAGTCGCTTGCCGAGTTGGACGGGCCGACGACCGATGGCGTCACGCTGCCGCGCCACATCGACTGGGGACCGCACTACATCTATGACCTGGCCGACGAGGCAGACTTCCGGCTGATGTACGAGCGTGTCATCCGCGAGGGCCAGACTCGTGACGAACTCAACGCGTATCTGAACGCGACATCGCTGCGACAGGTGTGGCGTGACCTGTTCCTCCCTGTCGTGGTCAAGACCGCTTGGGAATCCCGATTCCCTGAGCTCCGTGAACACGGCACGACGGCAGCCGCGACTGGTGGGCGAACTGCGCCCGTCGGCTGATCCTCCACGATCTAGACGTGCTGAAAACAGTCACTGGCAAGACCCGGAGATCGGCGGAGGACAGCCGCTGGCAACCTCGCGGCGGTCAGCAGCCCGCCGGGTGAACTTAAGCGGACGACCGCATCTCCATGCGCACGAGCAGGACGAACACGTACCGTAGGGCGCACAGCGGACCTGCCGATCCTTACTGGAGACCGCGATGACCACGCGGCCCGAACATCCGATGCACGACATCGCCGACAGTGATCCGGAAGCCCACCGGGTCGCCCAGCCGGCGAGCACACCTGAGGAACTGCGCGCTGCTCTTGCGCTGATCGCCCCAGACGCACTGCCGACATTCGATGCCGAGCGCGCCGCAGCACTCCGGCAGTCCCGGGAGCAGGTGAGCGCGGCACCCATGCGCCGTTTCGTCGGGCAGTGGGCCGTCTACGTCGCCATCGAGCGCCACCCGGACCGAGCCGCCCGCCTCCGGGCGTTGGAAGCCCGTGCGGCCGAGGTCGACGACACCCACGGGGGTCGCGAACTTGCGGCGGAGATCGGCCGCGTCCTTGACAAAGCATGCGCTGAAGTCGGCATCGACCAGGCGCAGGGAGCAGCGTGAGCGACCGGGAGCCATGGCACTGGGAGTAAGACCCGGACGCCGAGCACGTCGTGTCGGGTCTGCCCCTGCAGGTGGTCGCCGAGGTTGAACGCCTTGCGGGAGGAATGGTTGCACTGGGCGAGGTCGGCGTTGACGTCACGGATCTCGGTCAAGGACCGTGACAGGGCGTCGGGCGGAGCGCGGCGAATCCCCCCGCAAGACGACAGCCGCTGCCTAGTGGACGAGCTGCACCGCCAGCTGATCCGCATTGGCCTGGACGCGTTCGCCAAGGGCTACGGATAAGCACTCGCGGGCGGCTACGCCGACCAGGCTCACCACATCCTCAATCGAGTGAGTGACGACGCGCGCCTCTTCGCGCCCTTCGAGAGGGCAAGGAGACGAACCAGGCCGCGGAACAGATCACCACCGCCTACGAAGCCGCGGGTATGCCGTCGCGCAGGTCCACCTGATCCCCACCTACAGCAGGTTGAACGCACCGACCCAGCCTCGGGCGCAGAGCAAGGTGGAGTTCGTCGCCGAACTGCTGCATCACGCACCGGTGGAATCCGACCTCGGCCGAGCTCGCCGCTCAGCACGGCGCAGGCCTCGACCGCCGCATGTTCGCCGGCTCGCGCGGCCGTGTCCAGCGGTACGCCGGCGAGCAGTTCGCCGCCTATGGCCTCACTCCTGAGGAAGCCGCGGCGATTCGCGACCCCTTCGCCGGCTGGAGCGGCAACTGCTCTCAACAGTGCTCCGCCACCACGGTGGTCAATCGGCGCGCCTTGTTGGGCACTCGGGTAGGTCAAGCACCCAGCATGCGCGCCGTGCGGTGGGGCCCGCGTGGGGAGCGTCGCCGCTCACACGGTGAACGCGGCGAGGTTGATGAAGGCGGTATCCGAGTCCTCGTACACCACCGTTATCTGCACCGCGTCCGCCTCCGCACCTGTCGGTGGAGACTGGATGTCCAGGTACAGGTCGCACCCGCAGGACGGGGTGGGCAGCTCACGGTCACGCTTGCGGCTTCCGGGGAAGGAGGAATCGAGCCAGCCCGCGACGGCGGCGCGGGGCATCCGGAACGAGGCCTGCATCTGCACGTCCGTCCAGCTACGCTCGGTGCAGCGCCCATCCGACGCGCCATCGGGCAACTCACCGCCGGCGAAGGCTGCCACCGCCGAGCACGGCACCTCGCTGGTGTTGTCGAATGGGTCGTCCAGGACGTAGGGCTTGATCAGCCACAGCATTCCGCCCAGGGCGCCGACCATGATCGTGAGGGCCAGCCACTTCCACAGTGGGCTTTCCGGCTCCGACTCGCCCTCTTCGGCCATGCAGCTACTCCTCCGACTCGCTCCCGCGCAGTACGCATGCGCGGTCAGACGCATCGGGCCCGGCGCCCGTTCTCGTACGTGCGCGCCCGCCCCGACGACAGCCAACTACCTGGCCGGCCTCAACGATGCCTTCTCCAGTCACTCTGCCTCGCGCTTCCACAGCAGACGGCGGTATGTGTCGTAGTCGTAGCCCCGCCCAGCGTATTGCGTGACGGCCCGCCGGCTCCGTCGGTGGACCGTCACGCAAGATCGAGGAATCAGGTGTCTTCGAGGACCTCCGCGAATGCGATCACTACGCCTCCGGTGGCGTGTTCGCGCGTAGCGGCGACAAGGGGGCCCGCCTCTGCGGCGGCCGCGCTGGCCGACGCGTAGTCGGTGAAGTACAGGTCCAGCAGTCGGTATGCCGGGGTGGGGCTGCCGTCTTCCTTCGGCCAGACCTTGGATGCCTGCAGCCGGACGAGGCCGGACAGCTTCCGCGCCAGCGCGAGTTGCTCGGGGTAGGCCACCTCGAACGCCTCGGGATCGGTGGGGTTGGAGTAGACGAAGCTGATCTTGGTTGGCTTGCCCTGCTCAGTCACGAGTTTGTCTCCTGGTTGTCATTTCGTTGGTGCGCGCGAGCGGATCCCGACCTGGGCGACTGCGATGTCGGACGAACGTCCGGTGGCGCGGCTGCCTCACCAAGGGACGTGGTAGACAGAGCACCCCAGCCGTGGGCCAGAGCCCGCGTGTTCACTCGCTGTGCGTCGAGCCTAGGCAGCGAAACGGGAGACAACCGTGATCGTTCCGCCGGGAGATTTTGCTGATCGTCCAGCGTCCCCCGCCGATGTGCTCCAGCCGCCACAGGGGTTTGCCGATCCTCCTGCGCACGAGGACGCGGCGCTCGGCCTTGATGTGAACGGGGAGTCGTACGACCTGCTCTCGGAGTTGTTACGAGCCGTCCGGCTGAGCGGAGAACGGGTCGCCGCGTACGGTCCGCTGGACACGTTCTCGGTCGGCTTCTCCGGTATCGGCACCCTGCACATCGTCGAGGAGGGCGAGGTCGTGCTCCGGGTCGACGGGGCCCCGCAGGTCGAGTGCGCGGGTCGGGGCGATGTCATCCTGTTGTCGCGCGGCGACGCGCACCACATCAGCGACGCGGGCGGGCACGCGTCCGCCGCCGGGGGCGGCGGTGCGTCCGGGTACGACGCGCCGGCGCCGCGGCCGGCGCGCTGGCTCTGTGGGACCTTCACGATCGGCGACCCGCAGGCGAGCCATCTGCTCGCGAGCCTTCCGGCCGTGATCGTCCTGCGTGGCGCTCGCGGCCCGGCGCTCGAAGGGCTCGAAGTGGCGCGCAGGATGATCCTCATCGAGATGCAGTCGCCCTCTCAGGGGTCGGCGGTGATGATCGCCCGCATCCTCGATCTGCTCTTCATCCAGATTCTGCGCGCCTGGGCCGCCGACGCGGGCGCCGAGCCGAACTGGCTCGCCGGCGCGCTCGATCCCCAGATCGGGCCGGCCTTGAGCGCGATTCATCGGGACCCCGGCCGCCAGTGGTCGGTCGAAGAGCTGGCCCGAGCGTGCTGCCTTTCCCGGTCGGCGTTTGCCGCCCGGTTCGCCGAGCGGGTCGGAAAGCCGCCTGCCGCTTACCTCGCGCATGTACGCCTCGACGCCGCGGCCGAGTTGCTCCGCGACACCTCCCTACCGGCCGGGTCCATCGGGGAGAACGTCGGATACACGTCGGAGGCCGCGTTCAGCCGCGCGTTCAAGCAGCGGTACGGCAAGCCGCCGGCGCTCTGGCGACGAGACGCACGGGCAAGACGCTCGTCCAAGGGCGGAGCGGAAAGATGAAACGGCCCGCCGACTGCGTTGCGGAGGACCGTCATGCCAGTGGCTCGGGGGTGAGTAGGTGAGTAGGTGAGTAGGTGAGTGGGTGAGTAGGTGAGTAGGTGAGTAGGTGAGTATCGGACAGCGATACGCCGACGTCACGGCGTGTCGCTGCCCGATACCAGCCGCCGTCAACATCGCTGCGGTCGTCAGCCTGCTGGGTGAAGTGCGGCAGACCAGCGCACCTCCGGGCGCTTGGGCAGGCCGGACACACCTCCGGTGCAAAAGATCGCCGACAGTGATCGGGGAGCCCACCCCATCGCGAAGCCGGCGAGTTGGGACGGGCTGTGGCAGGGAGGTCAGCACGGGCGCAGGTGGCGGGAGGCGGCGAGGCAGGCGGAGAGCCAGGTGGCTTCGGGTCGATTGATGATGAGGTCTTCGACGGTGATCACACCGTCCATCGGGACGCCGATCTTGATGGAGTGGTCGCCCACTGGGTACGGCTCCCAGTCCGCATCGCTGTGCCAAAGCGTGCCGGTCTTCTCACCGGGGCGCTGTGCGAAGACGAGTTCCTCGCCGTACTCGTTGAGGAAGTAGCCGACGTAGTCCTTCTCGCTGATCTCCGCTCCGCATAGCCGGCCCAGGATCTGTTCGATGCCCGTGGGCCCGTTGCTGTCACTGTCTGTGGTCATGCGGGTTCCTCCCCGGCTTCTGGGCCGCTCTGATGAGCGGACGAGAGCGCCAGCATGCGAGCGGCCGAGTCCAATAAGGTCTCGTAGGTGATCACTTCTATGCGGGCGCAGTGCGTGTTGTAGGTGCGCAAGGTCTCCGCGATCTCGCGTGGCGAGCATCCGGCCCGCTGGTAGCGCGGGTGGCCGATCACCACGGTGGCCGAGGCGCGGCGGGTGTCGATGCCGTAGTCGGCCAGGATTTTGGGGCGGTTCTCGTCCAGGGCGCGGAGGTAGTCCTGGGCTTGGGAGACCGCGTGATGAACGCGGGCGCCGAGCATGAGGTGGCCGCTTCGGCGGACAACCAGGTTCTTGATGTTCGCCCGTTTGAGCTCCACCACGTGCAGGGAGCCATCGCCGCGCAGCAGCGGGATGTCCAGGATGGTGTCCGGCGCGTACTGGCGGCGCAGCAGTTCGCCGACGTAGGCGCCCCCGAAAATCCACTCCTGGTTCTTCAAGCAGGCGTGCAGCGCCTCCTCCGAGCTGGTGGGGTCGTCGACCGCCGTGCGCAGGGCCTCCAGGCTCGCGCGCCTGGCCCTCAGCTCGACGAGTTGGGCGAGCAGGCCGGCGTCCGGGGCGCTCAGAAGGTCTTCCAGCAGGCCCGCCGCCTCGGGTGAAGCGGAACGGGGCAGGTCTTTCACGACAAGCTCCATCCGGCCGAGCCACAACAGCCGGTCCGCGTCCCGCGCGGAGACATCCACCCCACCGTCGCCAGGGCCGATCCCCAGGTGGTCGGCCGAGCGGGCCACTCCCCGGAAGAACTCGCGGGCATCCGCCGCCGTCGCGTCCGGATGCTCCCGGCAGAGGACCTCCAGGGCCGTGACCGCCTGCCCGGCGGCCATGGCCACCAGCGAGCGCATGTGCCGCTCCTGGCGTGCCCGTGCGGGGGCGTCATAGTGCATGTCGAGGATGTCCAGCGGGAGTTCGCCCGCCGCGTATGCGGCGAAGCGCTGGAAGCGCTCGGCGATATCCCACTCCTCGTGCAGGATGGCGGCTTGGCCGCCGTCCCGCAGCGCTACGACGAGGCGCTTGCCCCTGCCGTACTTCCCCTCGAAACGCTTGCCGATGATCCGCAGCGCCGCGTCGGCATGGTGGCGAACGGCCTCGTGGGCGGTTAACTCACGCGTCTCCTCGAGCAGCCGCCGCAGCGTATTGCTCGACCGGTACGTCGTCATGGGCCGAGCGTAGAGAGGACCGCTGACAGCCGGGGAAGTTCCGCTTGCTGGGATGTGTCCGATCAAGCTGGTGAGAGCTCGATGGCCCGAGAAGTCCAACCACGCGCCGAGTACGGGGGGGCGCGCGGGCCCGCGGGCAGTCGCGTTTCAGGATGGGTCATCAGTAGTCGTCCGGGTCGACTCCCTTGGGGGATCGGTAGGTGGGAGACCCGACGAAGAACACGATTCGGCCCTTCTTGGACGCGGAGGCATCCGTGTTTTCTCCGGAACTGCTGACCAAGAGCTCCGCGGACAACGAGTAGTTGTCCTTTTTATGTACGGCCTCCATCTCCAACTGGCGAGCCGTTGAATTTGCGTGCCCGATACGAGTGATACGCCATCCGTCCTTCGGAAGTTCTTCACGCAAGCGGTCGAAGCCGCGCCTCAACTCCTGGTCAGGCAGGTGAGAGATGGACCAAGTATGCAGGATGGAATACTTTCGCTCCCCCTCTCGGGAAGACAGTGTCGCAGGACCGCCCGGCGATACTTTCCCTTGGAGCCGGACCATGTCGAACACGTCACTGGAGAGCTTTCTGGCGAGCTCCTTGGCCTGCTCCGGATGCCTTTCCTTCGGCGCCGCACCTTCCGAGTCACTCATGGATCCGCACCCCACGACACATAGGAGAACCGCCGCAGCGGGCAGTACCCGTCGACATCGCCACACCTTCCACACTTCACAGGCCCCAAGCCGACGGCTCACGCCAGTCGACCGGCAGAAGCGATCCATCTTCGCGTGGCTTCATTTTCACGTTTTCGTAATCCCCCACAATGACCCACCCTTGGTTCTCGAGACTGAGACTCGGCTTATTGTTGCCGTCGTCGTAGTCCCAGTAGCCGCTGTGCCCCTCGGTATCAGTGGCCATCTGGTTGGCGCCGAAGACCGGGTCGCTTGGATCGATACCCGAGACCCCACCCCCATGGAAGTGGCGACCCGCTTCGGATACCGCATTGTCACCCTTGGCGTGCTCATTCCAGACATGCCCCTTATCCACCCCCAGGTCCGCAGCATTGTCCACCCGGGCGCCAGGGCTGCCGGCGAACACGATGTCGTCGACACCGAGGCGCCCCTCTTGGGCCGCAGCACCGATGACTGTGGTGCCGTACGAATGCGCGATTGCTGTGATATGAGCGTCGGAACCAGATTTATTCGCAACGTTGAGACCGTCGATGAACTGGCCATACGCATCCACAGCACCGTCCGCATACTTATCCTGAGTGGCGTCCGGGAAGACTTCCGGGGGTGCATCGTAGCCTATCCAGGTAATGGTCGATACTTCCTGATCGGTCAAAGGATGGGACGTTTTCCACAAGTTCACCCCGCGATTGATGTCTCCTTTACTGTTGCTGAGCGAGGCTCCGGTTCCGGGTGTGTACACCGCGATGTGATCCGCGTCATCAGGATTTCCGTTGGCGACGATGGCCCGCCCCCGCCCTTCCGCGCTGAATCCCAGCAGATACGCCTCCGGCAGGCCGTCCTCTCCCGTCCTGTCAAAGCGGCGCTGAATGGCCTTCATGCCCTTCAAGGATTCCTTAATCCTGGTTCTTTCCCTGTCCCACGCCTGCCAGGCCAGCGTCACCTGCTTCTCCCCCTGAACGGGAAGCTGAGTTATGTTGTTCCACTTTTGCTCGTATTTCGCGGGCTCATTACTGCCCAGCTCGTCGAGTTTCAGGTTGAGTTCCGCACGCGTTTCGGCGAGCACAGTCCGGTTCGCTTCGTCGCGCACGGCTGCGGGTAAACCGTCACGCTTGCCGATCCCTGCTGGATCGAGGGCGAGAATGGCGTCCTGCTCATTCTTCGACAGGCTCTTCCACCACGTAGCGTTCTCTTCCGGATTGCTGTCCTTCAGGGGCGCTTTGATGGCGTCCAGGTATTCCTTCGCGCTGCGACGGACACCACCCATGTCCCTCTTCGCGTCAGCCCAGTCCTCGGCGGCGACGACCAGATCGTCGTCAGCCTTCAACTTGCGCAGCTCAGGGGCCCACTTTTCGTCGGCCCGAGTGGCCTGGTGGATGGCTTGCGCAATGCGGTCGGCGATGGCCAACGCGCGGACGTAATTCGGGTTGTCTTGGCGGTGCAACTGGCGCTCGAGGGCTTCGGCCGTGTCCTTTGTGTCCCCGGCAGGGTCGATCGGGTTGCCGGTGGACTTCCTGGCACTGCCCTTGACCGTACCGCCCTCGGGCACCTTGCCGTCGACCTTGTCGCCGGCCGACGGGTAGCTCACCGAGCCGTCGGAGCCCACGGTGAACTGTGCGGCAGCGGCATCCTCCACAGCGGCGTCGAGCTTGTTCTTGGCTGCCCGCAGTTCGTAGGCCAGGGAGTTGAGCGCGGTGGTGATGAGCGCGCATTCGACCTGGGTGTAATGAAAGTTCGCGGCCAGCTTCCGGAGTTTCCGGACAGCCTCGTCCACGGCTTCGCCCTTGAGTGACTTCCGCATGCCCGCGGTCACTTGCTGCTCAATGTCGTCCTTGGCCTGACTCGCCATGTCGCCGACGGTCCGATAGCCGCGCGCCGCGCCCTCGAACTCAGAAGGCTTGAGGGACTTGAGAGTCGAGTAATCCACTGGTCCGCGTCACCGCCCCTGGCTCTCGCCACCGACGGACTTCGTGTCCTTGTACAGGCCGTCCCATCGATCCAATGCGCGCTCGATGGCCGCGTCGTTCTCGTAGTGGTGATCCCCGGCCTTCTGGAGCCGGTCCTGAAAGGTGCCGCACTTGCCGCTCACACCTTCCAGATAGCGCTTCCAGGAGCGGTAGAGCTCCCGCTGGGCCGCCGCGCTCTCGATACCGCCGCCGGTCTCGCTGCCCGCGCCCAGGCCCTTCTGCTCCTCCTCTAACTTTGTCAGCGCGGTCTTGATGTCGCCCCGCAGCTTGCCGACTCCCCGGCCCGCCGCCGTCCACGCGTTCTTGCTGGACCTCACGCTGCCCGATCCCTCTTGCCCCCAGTCGGGCTTGTCACCGGCGCCCGCGAGGCTCATCCCGGTCTCCCCGGATGCCTCGCGCTTCAGCTGCGTCCATTCCGCCTCGAACGTCGACATGCGCTCCCCTCCCCCTCTCATCGCACACCCGACAGCGATGTGCAAAACGATCAGGTTAGTCAGTTGATCAACCCCTATGCCACCCGCCGAGCCGGCGATCGGGGGCGTCACGCTGCCGCGCCACATCGGCTGGGGCCGCACTACGTCCACGCGATGGCCGACGAGGCGGACTTCCGGCTGATGTACCTCGGGGGAAGACAGCCGTCGGCAATGTTTCTGCCGTCTTCGATCCGCTGAGGGGGCTTTGCCACCCAGGGTTGCTCACGCGGGTCGTTCGGGGCGCCACGGCGCTCGTACTGCCTGTCGGCAGCCGGTTGTGAGCGCGGCAGCGCTTCGTTAGTGGGGCGTTAAGGAAACGGTAGTCGGCACCGGCAAGATGGGTACCACACCGAGCGCAACGCCACCGGGCGCGCTGCTCCGCTGATGACGAAGAAGGTCTTCCCATGCTTATCACCCGCCGCCGTGCCCGTACGTTCGCCGGTGCTGGTCTGTTGGTGACTGCCGCGATGCTTGCCACCGCTTGCCAGTCCTCGGCCAACGCGAGTGGGCCGTCCGGTGAATCGTCTGTCTCCGCCAAGTCCGAGGCCGGGGCCGGGAACGAGGCCTCGGCTGTGGGCGGCAAGGACACCGCCTCTGAGGCTTCGGCCAAGTCCTCGCAGGCGAAGGGGAAGGGGACCCAGGATGGTGTCGGCTCCGGCGCCGAGACCGGCAGTGGGGGGCGTGGCAAGGTCGGGCAGCAGTGTGGGGCCAACGACATTTCCTGGAGCACCAGGGCGGAGTCGCAGGCCGGTGGGTACATCCTGATCATCGCGAAGGCCAAGCCGGGGATCACGTGTGTGCTGCCCGCCGAGCTGCCCACGGTGGCCTTCGGGTCGGACGGTACGGAGGCGGGGCCCGCGGAGCAGGCGGTGGGGCAGGCGGTCACGCTGCGCAAGGGGGTTACCGCCTATGCCGGGGTGAACCCCAAGACCACCAACGAAAACGGTGGCAAGGAACTGAACAGCATCATCGTCGGCATCGGTGCTGACGACCCCAACCCGGTCTCCCTGCGGGTCGGCACCATCACCGTCGACAAGCCCATCGTCACCAACTGGCACACCTCCGCGGCGGATGCCGTCCCCTTCGACGGAACAGACCAGTAAAGGCGAGCGGCCGCTCTCTCTCAGTCACGACCAGTCACGACGTTAGGAGTTCGTAGATGCTTCGCAAACGCTCACGTCTGATCGCCGCGCCGATCGCGGCTGTCGCCCTGACCCTGACGGTCGCCGGTTACCAGGCCAGTGCGGCCGGGTCGCCGTCCTTGGGTGGCGCGGGAGGGTCCGGCAAGGGCGCCGGGGCGGCGCGGGCGTGTCTGGCGGACGCCACGACGCTGGTCGGCGATCTCGACGGTGACGGGCGTCCCGACAAGATCACGAATCCTGGGCACACCGGCACCAAGATGACGATCCAGTGGGGGACCGCGGACGGGTCGTTCGGCGCGAAGCACTCCGTCAGGAAGCTTCTCGGCGCGAAGACGGGAGAGGTCGCGTCCGCCGCGGTCGCCGACTTCCAGAACGACGGCAGCCTGGACATGGTCGTCAACATCGTCGAGCCGTCCGGTGGGGACGATCCCTCGACGGCGCGCGTGGCGGAATACCGCCCCGGCCCGCTCTCGCGGTCGAACCTGGGCTCCGTGGTCGCCCGGCACTCCGACATCGGCGACCACGGCGAGGTCAAGCAGCTACGGATCGCCGACTACGGCGGCGACGCGTACCCGGACCTCGCGATCCTGAACAACTCCGGTGACGGGCAGCTGGATCGGGACGTGCGGCTGTCGACGCCGGGCAGCGGACCGGGAGACTTCGACTACGCGCTGAAGGTGAAGTACGGCGAGTTCGGTTCCACGGGCGAGCCGCCGGCCATGCCCGGCGACGGATGGAAGCGGTTCTACAAGCCCTGCTCCTGACCACGATCGGGCGCCGCCGGTCCTCCCTGGACCGGCGGCGCCCGGCGTCGGGTCGGCTGAGTGTGCGGCGCGGGTGCCGTCCTCGGCCCAGTGGCGAGTGCGTCCTGGCTACCGGGACGCCCGTGACGCCGCCCCCGCGGAGTCGATGTCCAGGTCGATCACGACCTCGTCACCCTCCCAGCGGCCACGCTCCGAGATGGCGAGGCCTATCAGCGCCAGCTCCGCGGCCTGGTCCCGCAGCACGTACTGCTCATGGGTCTCCTCGCCGGGGCTGTCCAGCTCGTCGCGGCCCCAGGCTTCCACCGCCGCCTCCGCTACGGCTCTGGGAAGTCGCACAGTGATCCGGCCGGCCTGGGCAGCGACATGCTTCCCGATCGCTGCCAGCACCGTGGAGTCTTCCCGATACCTGACGTACCGCTCTTGATCCGCCACAGGGTCGAGGCTACTCAGGGCGGCTGCGTCTGTCTCAGCTGATTCCCCCGCCGGAATATCTCCGGAAGTTTTCGGAGGCAATGGTCTCGATCTTTGGTTCTGGGGTCGGATTCTCGCCGGGTGATCCTAGAGAGGATCATTCCTCAGGAGGTTTGAGCAGGTCTTTTTTGTTTTCGCGGGGTGTGGGGGGCGGATCGGCTTACCGGAATCCTTGCGGAAACTGTTGACACTCGCCGGAGCCGGACCAACACTGTCCGCATCGCCAGCCACTGCTGTCGAGCCGGGTCACCTCGCGTGGCCCGGTCCTCCGGTCGTCGGGCGCATGTGACGACCGGCTGAGCCCCGCCGCGTTGCACGACGCCGACGCGCGGTCGGCGTCGCCTTGGTCATCGGCAGGTTCGTCGGGTCGTACCACGCTGCCTGGCTTCCTGCCGGCCTTCACAAGGAGGAAGCATGTACGAGGACAACGCCCCCGACCTCTCGCTCAGCCGCAGGAAGTTCCTCGGGCGCGCGGGTGCCCTGGCGGCGGTCACGTCGGGGGTGGTCACGTCGGGGGTGATGCTGCCGGGTGCCGCGTACGCCGACACGACCATCACCACGAATCAGACCGGGACGAACAACGGCTTCTACTACTCGTTCTGGACGGATGGCGGTGGGTCGGTGTCCATGACGCTCGCGGCCGGCGGGAGTTACCGGACCTCGTGGACCAACTGCGGGAACTTCGTCTGCGGTAAGGGCTGGAGCAACGGCGGGCGCAGGAGCGTGAATTACTCGGGGAGCTTCAATCCCTCCGGCAACGGGTATTTGGCGCTCTACGGGTGGACCTCGAATCCGCTCGTGGAGTACTACATCGTCGACAACTGGGGCACGTTCAGGCCCACGGGGGCGTACAAGGGCACCGTCACCAGCGACGGCGGCACGTACGACATGTACCAGACGACGCGCTACAACGCGCCGTCCGTCGAGGGCGTTCGGACGTTCAATCAGTACTGGAGTGTCCGGCAGTCGAAGAAGACCGGCGGGACCATCACCACCGGGAACCATTTCGACGCGTGGGCCCGTTCCGGAATGCCGCTCGGGAGTTTCAAGTACTACATGATCCTGGCCACCGAGGGCTATCAGAGCAGTGGGAATTCGAGTCTGACGGTGAGCGGATGAGGGTTGCGTGAGGCCCAGGCCGCCGGGCGGCTTCGGCGGGCTGGGCCTCACGCGCACCCCGGGGGAAGAATGGTGCATATGCAGACATTCTTGCCGTACCCCGACTTCGGTGAGACGGCCCGGGTGCTGGACGTCCGCCGGCTGGGGAAGCAGCGGGTGGAGGCGCTGCAGGTGCTGCGCGGGTTGACCCGGCCCGGGTACGGGTGGCGGAGGCATCCGGCGGTGCGGATGTGGGCCGGGTACGAGGAGGCCCTGGTGCGGTACGGGCTGGAGGTGTGCCGGCAGTGGTGTCTGAGCGGCCGCGCGGACACGTGCGCCGCCACCCTGCGCGCGGACCTGCGGACGGCCACCGGGGTCGCCGAGCCACGTGGCCAGGAGGTCCTGGCCGAGGTGGGCGAGGTGCCGCCATGGCTGGGGGATCCGGCGTTCCACCGCAGCCACCAGTCGGCGCTGGTGCGGAAGGATCCCGGCCACTACGCCCGGTGTTTCCCCGGCGTGCCGGACGATCTCCCGTATGTGTGGCCCAGCTCGGACCGGTGACGGTGACGGGGAAGCGCTAAGGGGTGTCTCCCCGATCTCTGTGGATCAGCCCGCGGCGTCAGGGGGCACCGCCCAGCGGTAGCTGGGGGAGCGTGCGATCGCAAGGCGGAGGGTCGCCCTCGCGGGGGCACCTCCCAGCGGTAGCTGGGGGCGGGCCTACTCGGGCGGGCCCGACAACGCAGCGAGAGGGGGCACCTCCCAGCGTTAGCTGGGGGAGCGTGCCAGGCGTCGCGGGCCCACAGAGATCGGGGAGACACCCCCCTGGGAAAGGGGCGGCGACTCACCGGTTGTAGGCGGGCATCGGCCCCCGCAGGCGGGCGCCGACCGCGTCGCAGGCCGCGACCACGTCGGCCGGCAGCGGTCCCGCCTCGGCCGCCGCCACATTGGCCCGCAGATGCTCGACGCGCGAGCCGCCGAGCAGCAGCGCGTCCACCCCCTCGCGGCCGAGCAGCCACCGCAGCGACAGTTCGACGAGCCCGAGGCCCGCGCCCTCGGCGATCCTCGCCAGGTCCTGGACGGCCTCGAAGAGCCGCGGGTCCCAGTACCGCTGCCGGTACATCCCGGCCAGCCTCGAGTCGCCGAAACGGCCCGACTCGGGCGTCTCGGCGAAGACGTGGCGCCCGGTCAGCAGGCCGCCGCCGAGCGGGTTGTAGACCATGGTGCGCAGCCCGCTGGTGGCCGCGTACTCGAGGTACTCCTCCTCCACCCGCCGGGCCAGCAGGTTGTAGAGCTGCTGGGCGACCACCGGCCGCGGCGCGCCCACCCGCTCCGCGGCGCGGTCGACCTCCGCGATCTGCCAGGCGGCGTAGTTGGACACGCCCAGCGCCAGGACCTTGCCCTCGGCGACCAGCTCGGCGACGGTGCCCAGGGTCTCCTCCAGCGGGGCGGACCGGTCGGGCTGGTGGAGGTAGAAGAGGTCGACGTGGCCGGTGTTCAGACGGCGCAGGCTGCCTTCGAGTGCCGCCCGCAGGCCGCGCGCGGACAGCGGGGAGTGGTCGCCGTGGTCGGGGTGGGGCATTCCCGCCTTGGTGGCCAGCACGATCCGCTCCCGGCGGCCGGGCAGCAGCTCGGCCAGGATCTCCTCGGTGGCCCCGCCGGCGTAGGCGTTGGCGGTGTCCACGCCGGTCACCCCGGCGTCGAGCGCCGCGTCCAGCATCGCGGCGGCACCGGCCCGGTCGACGGTGTCGCCGAAGGTCATGGTGCCCAGGACCAGGCGCGAGAGCGGCACGGGTACGCCGGGCAGCTCCACCGCGCCGGGCGAGGCGTGGGGGGTGGTGTCGGGGTGCGTCATCAGGGGGTGGCTCCTTCGGCCGGCGCCCCGGCGCGCCTGTCGCGCCGGGGCCGCGGATGGGGATGGTGGGTCAGGACGGGGTGGCCGGCTCCGGCGACCCCGCCGGGTCGGACGATCCCGCCGGTTCGGGCGTCCCCGCCACCTCGGGCGACACCGCCGCCTCCGCCGAGGCGGTGGCGATCGCGGAGACCACGGCGCGCGGTTTGCGCCCCCGCATCGTGGTGGGGTCGAGGGCGGCGCGGCGCAGCGCCCGGGTGTACGGCTCGGCGGGCGCGGCGAGGACCGCCTGAGTGGCGCCGGCCTCGACGACGCGCCCGCCGCGCATCACCACGACATCGGAGCTGATCTCGCGGACCACTCCGAGGTTGTGGGAGATGACGATGTAGGCGAGTTGCCGCTCGGTGCGCAGGTCCCGCAGGAGTTGGAGCACCTGTGCCTGGACGGAGACGTCCAGCGCGGAGGTGGCCTCGTCGCAGACCAGCAGTTCGGGGTCGCTGGCCAGGGCGCGGGCGATGCCGATGCGCTGCCGCTGCCCGCCGGAGAACTCGGCGGGGCGGCGGTGGAGCGCGCCGGCGGGCAGGCCCACCTGGTCGATCAGCTCGGCGGCCCGGCGGGCCCGCTCGGCCTTGGAGGTGACGCCGGCCAGCCGCAGCGGCTCGGCCACGGTCTCCTCGGCGGTCAGGTGGGGGTCCAGGGAGCCGTACGGGTCCTGGAAGACCATCTGCACCCGGCGGCGCAGCGGGCGCAGCCGCCGCTCCGGGAGGGTGGCGATGTCGGTGCCGTCGAGCAGGATGCGGCCCGCCGTGGGGCGCAGCAGCCGTACGAGGGAGCGGGCGATGGTGGACTTGCCGCAGCCGGACTCGCCGACGATGGCCAGCGACCCGCCGCGTTCGACGGTGAAGCCGACGCCGTCCACGGCGCGGAACGTACCCCCCGGGACGGGGTATTCGACGACGAGGCCCTCGACGGCCAGCAGTGGGGTGGTCACAGCGTCTCCCGGTGTGCGGTGGCGGGGGCCGCCGGGCGGGTGGTCTCGTCCCAGGGGCCGAGGGTGGGGACGGCGGCGAGCAGGCCGCGGGTGTAGGGGTCGGCGGGGTGGTCGACGATCCGCTCGACGGGGCCGGACTCGACGAACCGGCCGCCGCGCATGACGTGGATGCGGTCGGACACCAGCCGGGCCACGCCCAGGTCATGGGTGATCATCAGGATGCCGATGCCGGTGCGCTCCTGCAGCTCCATCAGCAGGTCGAGGACGCCGGCCTGGACGGTGACGTCCAGGGCCGAGGTGGGCTCGTCGGCGACGAGCAGCTCGGGCTCGGCGGCCAGGGCGATGGCGATGAGGACGCGCTGCAGCATGCCGCCGGAGAACTGGTGCGGGTAGGCGCCCCAGCGGGTCTCGGGGCGTGGGATCCGCACCCGGCCGAGGAGTTCGATGCCGCGGGCGCGCGCGTCGGCCTTGGACAGGCCGGGGTGGCGCAGCCGCAGCGCCTCGCCGAGCTGGTGGCCGATGGTGTGCACGGGGCTGAGCGCGGTCATGGGGTCCTGCGGGATGAGGGAGACCCCGCGGCCGCGGATCCGCCGTATCGCCTTGGGGTCGGCGATGATGTCGCGGCCGAGCACCCGGGCGGTGCCCGACAGCACGGCCAGCCCCTCGGGCAGCAGGCGCAGCAGACCCATGGCGGTGGTGGACTTGCCGGAGCCGGACTCGCCGATGAGGGTGACCGTCTCGCCGGGGGCGATGGTGAAGCCGACCCCGTCGACGGCGCGGACCACGCCGCGCTCGGTGATCAGCTCGATCTGCAGGTCCTCGACCTCCAGCAGGGGGGCCGTCTCGCTGGGCCGGCTCATGAGGAGGCCTCCGTGACGCGTCGGCGGGTACGGTCGCGCAGACCGTCGCCCAGCAGGTTGACCCCGACCACCAGGAGGACGATGACCAGGCCGGGGAGGGTCACCAGCCACCAGGAGGTGGTGATGTAGTCCTGGCCGTCGGAGATGATCCGCCCCCAGGTGGCGAACGGCCGCTGGGGACCGGCGCCGAGGTAGCTGAGCGCGCTCTCCAGCAGCACCGCCTGGGCGAGCAGCAGCAGGACGACCAGGGAGGCCTGGCGGACGATGTTGGGGATGACGTGGCGGGCCAGGATGGCGGCCTGGCGCAGTCCGAGCACCCGGGCGGCGGCGACGTACGGCTTCTCCCGCTCGACGAGGACGAGCGACCGGGTGAGCCGGGCCACCTCGGGCCACTGGGCGACCGCGATCACGCAGGTGATGACGGTGACGGAGGGGCCGAAGAGGGCGACGACGAGCAGCAGCATCATCAGCAGCGGCAGCGACATCTGGGCCTCGAGCAGCCGGGAGACGACGGTGTCGATCCAGCGGCCGAAGTATCCGGCGGCGGCGCCGGCGACGATTCCGATGAGGCCGGAGACGACGACCGCCAGCACGCCGATGGACAGCGACACCTGGCCGCCGTGCAGCACCCGGGAGAGCAGGTCGCGGCCGAGCTGGTCGGTGCCGAGGAGGTGGCCGTCGGTGAGCGGCGGCAGCCGGCGCTTGGAGAGGTCCTGGTCGTTCGCCCCGGGCAGGGGCAGCACCTGGGCGAGGGCGACGGGGACCACGACCAGCAGGGTGCACACGGCGCCGGCCCACAGTTTGAGGCTCGCGCTGCGGCGGCGCCGGGTGGCGGTGGCGCGGGCCACGTCCTTCGCGGTGACCGCGCTCGGGCGGGGGCGAGGGGCCGTCCCGGCCGGGGCCGGGGGTTCGAGGGCGCCTTTCATGTCTCAGGCCGCCTTTCCCAGGCGTACCCGCGGGTCGAGCAGCGGGTAGGCCAGGTCGATGAGGAGTTGGACGAGGACCGCCAGCGCGGCGGTGACCAGGACGGTGGCCTGGATGAGCGGGTAGTCCCGGGTCTCCAGGGCGCGGACGACCAGGGAGCCGACGCCGGGCCAGCCGAAGACCACCTCGACCACCACCACGCCGTTGAGCATCGCCGCGAACCGGGTGCCGAGCGCGGTCAGCACCGGGATGGCGGAGTTGCCCAGGGCGTAGCGCCAGGTCAGAGCGCGTTCCGAGACGCCGTGGGAGCGGGCGACGGTGATGTACGGGGAGGCCAGGGCCGCGACCATCTCGCGGCGCACCAGCCGGGAGATGAGCGCCATCTGGAGGACGGCCACGGTGACGGTGGGCAGGACCAGGCCGCCCCAGGTGGTGAACCCGGAGGCGGGCAGCACCGGCACCAGCACGGCGAAGACGGTCAGCAGCATGACGCCGATCCAGAAGTCCGGCATGGACTGTCCGGCGATGGTGAGGACGTTGGCGCCCAGTTCGCGCTTGGTGTCGGCGCGGCGGGCCATCCACACGCCGAGCGGTACGGCGACGAGCGCGGTGAGGGCGATCGCGGCGGCGGAGAGGGTGATGGTGTAGGGCACCCGGTCGAGCACCACGTCGAAGGCGGGGGCGTGGAAGGAGTAGCTGGTGCCGAGGTCGCCGGTGAACAGGTCGCGCAGGAAGACCCAGTACTGCGTCAGCAGGCTGTCGTCGAGGCCGAACTGTTCGCGGATGCGGGCCAGGTCCTCGCTGGTCGGGTTGGGGCCGGCCAGGGCCGCGGCGGGGTCGCCGGGGGCCATGCGCACCAGCACGAAGACGGTGGACAGGGTCAGGAAGACGGTCAGGACGCTCTGGCCGAGGCGGCGGAGGAGATAGCGGATCACGGCTCAGCCCTCCAGGCGCACGGCGGCGAGGTCGTAGGAGTTGACCTGCAGGAGCCGCACGTCCTTGACGCGGGTGCGGCGGGCCAGCACCACGTTGGGGATGAAGGCCCACAGGCAGGGTCGGGTGTCCCAGATCGCCTTCTGGACGGCGGCGAGCTTCTTGTTCCGGGTCTTCTCGTCGCTCTCGGCGGAGGCGTCGGCCAGGCGGGCCGCGATCTCGGGGAAGACATAGCCCTGGTAGGTGTCCCGGGTCTTCTCCTTCTCCGGTGTCCCGCCGTACATGCCCTGGAGGCTGGTGCTGGCGTGGCCGGTGGGCACCGAGTAGCCGTTGCCGAGGACGTCCCAGTCGCCGCGGCGGCCCTGGCGCCACTGGAGGATGTCGCCGCCCGGCTGGAACTGCTGCAGGCTGGCGCGGACGCCGACGGCCCGCAGCATCTCCAGGACGGCCTCCATCACCGAGGTGTCCGCGGGGAACTCCCCCGACTCCCAGATGATCTTCACCTTCAGGTCGCCGGCGCCCAGGGCGGCCAGCTTCTTGCGGGCCTTGCCTGGGTCGTAGACGTAGGACCCGGTGCGCACCGCGCCCCGCAGGGCCAGCGGCACCACGCCCTCGGCCTGCTGGGCGGAGCCGGTGAGCACATCCCGCACCAGGGCCTCGCCGTCGATGGCGTAGCTGAGCGCCTCGCGCACCCGCGGGTCCGCCAGGGGATGCCCGCGGGGTTTGCGGAAGTTGAAGAACAGCTGGTTGACCCGGGTGCCCGAGGTGCGCTCCAGCCGCACGCCGGGCAGCCCGCGCAGCTGCTCCGCGGAGTCGGGGGTGATGGTGTCGATCACGTCCAGCTCGCCGCTGCGCACCGCGACGACGCGGCTGGACTCCTCGGGGACGAAGCGCACCCGCACCTTCTCGATGGCGGGGCGCCGCCCCCAGTACTCGGGGTTGACGGCCAGGGAGTACTCGCCGGTGCCGGAGTTCGCCGAGGTGACGACGTACGGGCCCGAGCCCACCCCGCCGGACAGCTCCTCGGGGCGGTTCTTGGCGGCCGGGCTGATGAGGATGTTGGCCATCAGCTGGTCGAGGATCGGCACCGGGTGTTCGGTGCGCAGGTGGAAGGTGCGCTCGTCGACCTTCTCGACGGTGGGCAGTTCGGGGAAGAGGCCGATCAGGAAGGAGCCGTTGACGCCCGCGTACATCTTCAGGGCGGTGGCCACGTCCTTGACGGTGACCGGGGTGCCGTCGGAGTAGCGCACGCCGTTCCGCAGCCGCACCGTCCAGCGGGTGGGCTCGGTCATCTCGAAGCGGTCGGCGAGCACCAGCTCGGTGGTGAGGCCCCGCCCGATGCGGGTGAGCGCCTGCCGTACGGCGCGCTGCACCGTGACCGCCGCGTCGAACTGGTTGAGCTTGTTGTCGAGGCTGACCAGGGAGCGGTTCAGCCCCAGGCTGATGGTGCCGGGGCCGGGGGCACCGGTGGGGCCCGCGCAGCCGGCCAGGGGGCCGAGCGCGAGGCCCGCGGTGGCGCCCGCGCCCAGGCGCAGCACGGTCCGCCGACTGGGGGCGGTCAGGCCGGTTGGGAAACCGGATGGGTTACGGGTCATCGTCGACCTCTCGGCATTTCAGGCGAGCGACCGGCTCGCTCGACCCGCCCCGGGTCGCCTCCGGGCGGGTCACAGTGTCGCGGCGGTCACCGTGACATGGATGCGCGTTTCACGCAATACCTCTCGCACACTTCGCGCAGAGTGTGTCATCATCGGGACCGCCGGGGCGATGCGGTCGGCCGCCTCGCGCTTCCGTGCCGTTCCCCGCAGGTCCAGGTCGTTCGAGGAGGTACCGGTGGAACCGACGCCCAGTCGGCGGCTGCTCGCCGTCGCGGACGACCTGTCCGGCGCGGCCGAGACGGCCGCGGGGCTCGCATCGCGCACAACGCGCAGTCGTGTGGTGCTGGTTGGGACCGCGGCGGCCCCCCGCCACCCGGGCGAGGCGACCGTGCTGGACCTGGACTCGCGCCAGCTCTCCGCCGCCGAGGCAGCGCGGGCGGTCAGCGCCGCGCTGGCCCTGTCGCCCTCGGGCGACACCCTGGTCCTGAAGAAGATCGACTCACTGCTGCGGGGCAATATCGCCGCCGAGGTGGCCGCCCTCGCCGCGGGCGGAGCGGGCGTGGTCGTAGCCCCCGCGCTGCCCGCCGCCGGCCGCGCGGTGCGCGGCGGCGTCGTGCACCTGGGTGCCACCCCGCTGCACCGCACCGACGCCTGGCGCGCCGAGCCGGGGCCCCCGCCCCGCTCGGTGCCGGACGCTCTCGGCCCGGCCCGCACCGCCCTCATACCGCTCACTGCCGTACGGGCCTCCCGGCGCACGCTGCTGTCCGCGCTGCGGGCCGCACTGGCCGAGGGGCGCGTCGCCGTCTGCGACGCGGAGACCGACGCGGACCTGGACGCGGTCGTCGAGGCGGCGCTGGCCGACGGGCCCGGCACCCGCCTGGTCGGCTCCGGCGGCCTGGCCGCGGCGCTCGGCCGCCATCTGGCGGCCGGCGAGCCGCCGGCCCCTGCCCGGGCGGTCTTCGAGGCCGAGACATCAGCGGCCGACGCGGTGTGGGGGAAGACGCCAACCACACAGACAACGCAGCCAGCACAGACAGCGCAGGCAACGCGGACAACGCGGCGAGGTGCCGTGGCCGGCGTCGCGGGCCCGGGAAGATCGCCCGGACAGGGCCCAGCGGACGCCGGGCCCCCGTCCCCCGCCCCGGCGGCGGCCGGCCCCCGGCCGCTGCTGGTCGTGGTCGGCACGGCCGAACCCTCGGCGGCCGAGCAGATCCGGCGGCTGGCCGCCGACGGCGCCACCGTGGTGCGGCTGCCGGCCCGCGAGCTGTGCGCGGACGACCCCTCCGCACCCGCCGCGCGGCCGCTGCCGCCGCTGGGCGACGGGGTGACCGTCGTCGCCCCGGAGCCGGCCACCGCCGGCCCGCCCCCGGACGGCGTGACGCCCAGGCGGCTGGTGCGCGGGCTCGCCCGCGCCGTCGCCGCCGCCGTCGCCCGCCGCGACGGGGCCGTCGATCTGGTCCTGACCGGTGGGGAGACCGCCCGCAGGGTGCTGGACGCGCTCGGCGTCGCCGAACTCCACCCCGTCGGCCAGGTGCACCACGGCGCCGTCCACCTCCGTACCCCCGACGGGCGATCCGTCGTCACCCGCCCGGGCAGCTTCGGCGACGCCGACTCACTGCGGCAGATCGTCCAGGCACTGCGCCCCCACCCGACCCAACGGAAGGTCCGTCCATGAACGCACCGCCCACCCTCCCCCTCATCGCCGTCACCATGGGCGACGGCGCCGGCATCGGGCCGGAGGTGATCGTCCCCGCGCTGCTCGACCAGGACACGCTGCGCCGCTGCCGCCCGGTGGTCATCGGGGACGCGGAGCGGCTGCGCCAGGCCGCCCGGCTGGGGGACCTCGACTGCGAGATCGTGCCCGTCTCCGGGCCGGAGCAGGCAGAGTTCACCCCGGGCCGGATCAATGTGATCGACCTGGGCCTGCTCCCCGCCGACCTGCCCTGGGGCCGGCTGTCCGCGGTGGCCGGCGACGCCGCGTACCAGTACGTGCGGGTGGCCGCCGAACTGGCCATGAGCGGCGCGGTGCAGGGCATCTGCACCGCGCCCCTGAACAAGGAGGCCCTGCACGCGGGCGGCCACCTCTTCCCCGGGCACACCGAACTCCTCGCCCACCTCACCGGCGTCGACGAGGTGTCGATGATGCTGGCCACCCCAACGGTCAAGGTCATCCACGTCACCACCCACATCGGCCTGATCGACGCGGTGAACCGGATCGAGCCCGGTCTGGTCGAGCGCACCGTGCGCCGCGGCCACGAGGCGATGGTCCGCGCCGGCACCCCGCGGCCGGTGATCGGGGTGTGCGGCATCAACCCGCACGCCGGGGAGAACGGCCTGTTCGGCTACGGCGAGGAGGAGGAGAAGATCGTCCCCGCGCTGGAGGTGCTGCGCGCCGAGGGCATCGACGCCCGCGGCCCGCTCCCCGCCGACACCGCCTTCTTCCTGGCCGGCCGCGGCGACTACGACCTGATCGTGGCCATGTACCACGACCAGGGGCACGGCCCGGTCAAGGTGCTCGGCCTGGAGGCCGGGGTCAATCTGACCGTCGGACTGCCCGTCATCCGCACCTCCGTGGACCACGGCACCGCTTTCGACATCGCCGGTACCGGAAAGGCGGACCCCGGTAGCATGATCGAGGCCCTGCGGCAGGCGGCCGAGATGTCCTCGGCCCCGGCCCGGTGACGCGAGGACGCCCCGATGACGCGAGGACGCCCGGTGACGCGAGGACCAGAAGGACGAGTGACGAGTTGACGATGCCTGCCCAGGGAGCGCGGGGCCGCCGCGACCAGATCGTCCACCTCGCCACCACCACCGGCCTGGCCAGCGTGGAGGAGCTGTCCCGCACCTTCGGCGTCACGGCCTCCACCATCCGCCGCGACCTCGCCCAGCTGACCGCCGCCGGGCGCCTGGCGCGCACGTACGGCGGGGCGATGGCGCTGGTGGCACACCCCGAGGCGTCGCTGCGCCAGCGCACCGGCGAGGCGTTCGACGCCAAGCGCGCCATCGCCCGGTGGGCCGCGAGCCGGGTCGGTACGGGCGAGACAGTCCTGCTCGACGCGGGCTCGACCGTCGGCGCGCTGGCCCACGAGCTGCGCGCGGCCGAGGATCTGACGGTCGCCACGACCGGGCTCACCGCGCTGCAGGAGCTGGCCGACGCGGAGGGCGTCCGCGTGGAGTGCCTCGGCGGCACCCTGCGCCCGCTGAGCCAGAGCTTCGTCGGCCCGCTCGCCGAGGCCGCGCTGGAGCGGATGACCTTCGACCGGGTCTTCCTGGGCGCGGACGGCGTGACCGCCCGCTACGGCCTGTGCGAGGCGGACTTGCGCCAGACCCGCCTCAAGGAGCTGATGGCCCGCCGGGCCGACGCCGTCTATGTGCTGGCCCACTCGGCGAAGATCGGCCGCCGCCCCTTCCACACCTGGGTCCAGCCGCCGCCGGGGTGGACGCTGGTCACGGACGGCACGGCGGACCAGGACGAGGTGCGGGCGCTGCGGGCGGCGGGGGTCGAGGTCGTGCTCGTCGACGGCGGGTGAGCGCACGGCGGGTGAGGGCACGGCGGGTGAGGGCGGTGGGCGAGGCCCGGCGGATAGGATGAGGGCGAGGAAGATCCGGAGTTTTGGAATCCGGATGAGGGAAGCGTCGCGGGGCGCGCCGACGCCCGTGACGCCGCTCCCGTCGGCCGGCCTGAGTTTTCCCGCGATCCGGCGGGGGGAGGCGTGGACGGGGGACGGCGGGGCACTCGCGTCGCGATGGATGAGTGGCCGTCGCACGACTTTTGGAGGTCACCGTGACACGGCAGGCCGATCCCCGGCACCTCTCCCCCGACGACCGCGACCCAGCGCCGCCGTCGCCGACCCCGTCGCCCGGTCCGGGTGGACCGGAGCCGGGTCCCGCGCCGGGACCGGAGCCCGGGCCGTCACCCGGCCCGCCGCCGGACCCCGCGCCCAGCCCCCCGCCGGGCCCGCCCGCCGCCCCCGCGCCGGGGCCGGTGCCGGGCCCGCCCCCGCACCCGGTGCCCCAGCCGCCCGGCCCGGACCCGGTCCCGGAGCCCTCCCCCGCCCCGGGGCCGCTCACCCGGGAGTCCGGCCCGGGGGCGACCGGCTGAGCCACGGCATGGCCGGCTGAAGCCACGGAGCACGGCCGGCTGAGCCACGGCATGCCCGGCATACCACGCCACCGAGGCCAGGCGGGCGGCGGCCGGGGCGGCGGCGCCCGTCAGGACGGCGCCCGTCAGGACGTGGGCCGCTTGGCCGCCGCCTTGGCGGCCCGCTTGGCCTGTTGCTTGTAGGCGCGGACCTTGTCCAGCGACTCGGGCCCCGTGATGTCGGCGACCGAGCGGTACGAACCCTCCTCGCCGTAGGGGCCCGCCGCCTCCCGCCACCCCTCGGGCCGCACCCCGAACTGCTTGCCCAGCAGCGCCAGGAAGATCTGCGCCTTCTGCCTGCCGAAGCCCGGCAGCGCGTTCAGCCGGGCAAGCAGCTCCCTGCCGGTGGCGACATCCCGCCACAGGGCGGCCGCGTCCCCGTCGTAGTGGTCCACCAGGTACCGGCAGAGCTGCTGCACCCGCTTGGCCATCGACCCCGGATAGCGGTGCACGGCGGGCTTGGCCGACAGCACCTCGGCGAACCGCTCCGGGTCCCAGGCGGCGATCTCCCGCGCGTCCAGGTCCTCGCCGCCCATGCGCCGGGCGATCGTGTACGGCCCGGAGAACGCCCATTCCATGGGCACCTGCTGGTCGAGCAGCATGCCGGTCAGCGCGGCCAGGGGGCTGCGCGCGAGCAGCGCGTCGGCCTCGGGCCGCTGGGCGAGGCAGAGGGCGATGTCCATCGCGCCCGAATACCCCGCGCGGCGCGGCCGAATCAGCCTCCCCCCGCCCGGGTTCCCCCGCCCGGGGGACGATCCGGAGCCAATTCGGCCGAATTGCGAGGCATTCGGGACCATGCGAGTCTGGTGGCGATCGTGAATTGGATCAACCAGAGGGAGGGCCGGGAAGAGCGGGACATTAGCGCATCGATGTGCCGCGGGCAGGATGTGACATCGGACCACGGAGACGAGTGACCATGTCAGCAACCGCGACTCGCCACCGGCGCCATGACGATACTCCCGACACCGACGGCGATTTCCTTCGCCTTTCCCGATTGCCGTCGGGGCCGGAGCGCGACGCCCTGCGTGAGGCGATCATCTGCGCCTGGCTACCCGTGGCGAAACGCCTGGCGCTGCGTTTCCGCAACAAAGGCGAGAATATGGAGGACCTCACCCAGGTCGCCTCCCTCGCCCTGGTCAAGGCGGTCGACCGCTACGATCCCGGCCTCGGTCACGCGTTTCCCTCGTATGCGATCCCGGTCATCACCGGCGAACTCAAGCGGCATTTCCGCGACTATCTGTGGACGCTGCACGTCCCCCGGAACATTCAGGAAGTCCGCTCCCGCACCCGCTCGGCCCGCGACGCCCTCGAACAGGAACTCGGCGGCCGCACCCCCACCATCACCGAGATATCCACGCGCACCGGAATGCCCCAGGAAGACGTGAAAGCGGGCCTGGAGGCCAGCGCCTCGTGCACCCCGCTGTCGCTCAACGCCGCGGTCCAGGGCGCGGAGGAACGGCTGCTCGCGGAGACGGTGGGCGCGGACGACGCGGCGATCGAGCGCGTCGTCAACCGGGAGGCGCTGCGGGCGCTCATCACCCACCTTTCGGAACAGGACCGGTACGTCCTGTATCTGCGGTTCTTCGTCGGCCTCTCACAGAGCCAGATCGGCGAAATCCTCGGCTTCTCGCAAATGCACATATCCCGCAGGCTCTCCCGGCTGTACAGCGAATTGAGGCAGGGCCTCCTGGCCCACGTCTGAGCCGCGCAGGAGGTGGCCCATGGTCTCGGCATCGGAGACGGCCCGCATCGCCGCCGACGGCGCGCTGCTGGTGGGCGACCTGGTGGTGCCCCGGGGGGCGCGCGGCGCGGTGGCCTTCGCGCACGGCAGCGGGAGTTCCCGGCACAGCCCGCGCAACCGCGCGGTGGCCGAGGTGCTGCAGCGGGCGGGGCTGGGGACGCTGCTGTTCGACCTGCTCACCGTCGAGGAGGAGCGGGTGGACGCGATCACCGCCGAGCACCGCTTCGACATCCCCCTGCTGGGCCGGCGCCTGGTGGCGGCGGTGGACTGGCTGGGCGGGCACCCGGCGACCGCGGCGCTGCCGGTCGGGCTGTTCGGCGCCAGCACGGGCGCGGCGGCCGCGCTGGTGGCCGCCGCGGAGCGGCCGGACCGGGTGCGGGCGGTGGTCTCCCGCGGCGGCCGCCCCGATCTGGCGGGCGGCGCGCTCTCCCGGGTCCGGGCGCCGGTGCTGCTGGTGGTGGGCGGCGACGACCGCGAGGTGCTGCGGCTCAACGAGCAGGCCGCCGCGATGCTCACGGCGCCCCACGCCGTCCATGTGGTGCCCGGCGCGACCCATCTGTTCGAGGAGCCGGGGACCCTGGAGCAGGCGGCCGAGGCGGCCCGCGACTGGTTCCTGGACATGACCGCGGCCCCCGCGGCGGGCCCGGGCGGCTCCCGCCGCCGTTAGCGGCCGACTCCGCCGTCGGCGGGCCAGGAGCCGTCGGCGGGTCAGGAGCCCAGCACCTCCCCGAGGTCGTAGCACACCGGCTCCTCCAACTGGGCGTAGGTGCACTCGCGCGGCTCGCGGTCGGGCCGCCAGCGGCGGAACCGGGCCGTGTGGCGGAAGCGGTCGCCCTGCATGTGGTCGTACGCCACCTCGCACACCCGCTCCGGCCGCAGCGGCACCCAGGACAGGTCCTTGAGCCCGCTCCAGCGGCTGGGCGCGCCGGGCATGCGGTCGCGCGCCTGCGCCTCCTCGCTGGCCCAGTCGGCCCACGGGTGCCCCTCGGCCGACTCCATCCGCAGCGGCTCCAGCTCGGCCATGAGCTCCTGCCTGCGCCGCATGGAGAAGGCGCCGCACACCCCGACGTGCTGGAGCCGCCCGGCGGCGTTGTACAGGCCCAGCAGCAGCGAGCCGACGACCGGACCGGACTTGTGCGCCCGCAGGCCCGCCACCACGCAGTCCGCGGTCCGCTCGTGCTTGACCTTGACCATGACCCGCTCCCCCGGCCGGTAGCCGAGGTCGGGGCGTTTGGCGACGACGCCGTCCAGGCCCGCGCCCTCGAACTGCCGGAACCACCGCTCGGCGAGTTCCAGGTCGTCGGTCCACGGGGCGGTGAACACCGGGTCGGCGGCCGCGCGCAGCGCTTCGGCCAGCGCGTCCTGCCGCTGCCGCAGGGGCGTGTCCATGAGGGACTGGTCGTCCAGCGCGAGCAGGTCGAAGGCCACGTAGCTCGCCGGGGTGACCTCGGCGAGGTGCCGCACCCGTGAGTCGGCGGGGTGGATGCGCTCCAGGAGCGCGTCGAAGTCCAGGCGGCCCCCGCGCGCGATGACGATCTCGCCGTCGAGCACGCAGCGCGGCGGCACATTGGCCAGGAGGGCGCCGACCAGCTCCGGGAAGTAGCGGGTCAGCGGCTTGCCCGAGCGGCTGACCAGCTCGGCCTCGTCCCCGTCGCGGAAGACCAGGGCGCGGAAGCCGTCCCACTTCGCCTCGTACCGCATGTCCGGCGGAATGGCGGCCGCCGGCTTGGCGAGCATCGGCTCCACGGGCGGCATGACCGGAAGGTCCATGCCCCGATTGTCCGTCCCCGCCGGGCCGCGCGCCCGCCGGGAGGTGGCCTGCGGCGCGCGGGCCCAGGGTCTGTCGTCAAAGGGGGCACCCGGCCGCGAGCGGCGTCTGGCGCGGTACATCGCAAGGCGGAGCGTCGCCCTCGTACTGGGCGTATTCGGGCGATGCGACAACGCGGCGAGGTGCCGCCCGCCGCGGCAGCGGCTGATGTCACTGCGGCGTCGGGAGCAGGGTGCCCCCTTTGACGAGAGGCCCTAGCGTGGAGCTCATGGGAGAGACGGCGGAGCTCACGGTCGGCGAGCGGACGGTACGGCTGACCAACCCCGACAAGGTGTATTTCCCGGAGCGCGGATTCACCAAGCTGGACCTCGCCCGCTACTACCTGGCCGTCGGCGAGGGCATCGTGCGGGCGCTGCGGGACCGGCCGACGATGCTGGAGCGCTACCCGGACGGCGTAGAGGGCGAGTCGTTCTTCCAGAAGCGGGCGCCGAAGAACCTGCCCGACTGGATCCCGACCGGGCGGATCTCCTTCCCCAGCGGGCGCTACGCGGACGAGATCTGCCCCACCGAGCCCGCGGCGGTCGTCTGGGGAGCCAACCTGGGCTGTCTGACCTTCCACCCGTGGCCGGTGCGCCGGCAGGACACCGACCACCCCGACGAGCTGCGGATCGACCTGGACCCGCAGCCGGGGACCGACTACCGGGACGCGGTGCGGGTGGCCGGCGAGCTGCGGCCGGTGCTGGAGGAGCTGGGGCTGCGGGGGTGGCCGAAGACGTCCGGCGGGCGGGGGCTGCATGTGTTCGTGCCGATCGAGCCGGTGTGGACCTTCACGCAGGTGCGGCGGGCCGCGATCGCCATCGCGCGGGAGCTGGAGCGGCGGGCGCCGCGGCGGATCACCACCGCCTGGTGGAAGGAGGAGCGCGGCGAGAAGGTGTTCGTGGACTACAACCAGACGGCCCGCGACCGCACCATCGCCAGCGCCTATTCGGTGCGCCCCTGGCCGCACGCGCCGGTCTCGGCACCGCTGCGCTGGGAGGAGGTGCCCGACGCCCGGCCGCGCGACTTCGACCTGGCCTCCATGCCGGTGCGGTTCCGGGAGGCGGGCGATGTGCACGCCGACATGGACCGGGAGCCCTGCCGTCTGGAGGCCGCCCTGGAGCTGGCCGACCGGGACGAGCGGGAGCACGGCCTGGGCGACCTGCCGTATCCGCCCGAGCATCCGAAGATGAAGGGCGAGCCGAAGCGGGTGCAGCCCAGCCGCGCCAAGAAGTGAGGCCGGTGGCCGGATGGGCGTGCCGTGCGAGAATCGCGCCATGCCCGCGTCCGTGCCCGCGTCCCTCTCCGTGACCGCCTCCGTGCCCGTGACCTCGGCGGGCTCCGCGTTCTCGCACCCCGGCCGCCACCGGGTGGCCGTCCTGGTCCGGCACGGGCTGCTGCCGTTCGAACTGGGCCTGGTGCACAGGCTGTTCGGCCAGGCGGTCTCGGCCACCGGCGAGCGGCTGTACGAGGTGGTCACCTGCGCGGTGGCCCCCGGTGAGATCCGTACCGCCACGGACGTCAGCGTCAATGTCGCCCATGGCCCGGATGTCCTGCGGGAGGCCGACACCGTGGTCTTCCCGGCCGCGGGCGAGCCCGACGAGCCGCAGACCGAGGGCCGGCTCGGCCCGGCGCTCGGCGACGCCTTCGCCCGGATCCGCCCCGGCACCCGGATCGCCTCGATCTGCACGGGCGCCTTCGTCCTGGGGGCCGCCGGGCTGCTCGACGGCCGCCGGGCGACCACCCACTGGCAGGCGGCCGACCAGTTCCGGAAGCTGTATCCGGCGGTGGACCTGGACCCGGACGTCCTCTACACCGACGAGGGCGATGTGCTCACCTCGGCAGGGGACGCCTCCGGGCTCGACCTCGTGCTGCACATGATCCGGCGCGACCACGGCTCGGCGGTGGCCGCCGAGGTGGCCCGCGGCGCGGTCGTGGCGCCGCACCGCGAGGGCGGCCAGGCCCAGTTCATCCGGCGGCCGGTGCCCGAGCAGCGCGGCTCCTCCACGGCCGCGGCCCGCGCCTGGGCGCTGGACCACCTGGAGCGGCCGCTAAGCCTGCGCGAGCTGGCCGCGCTGGAGTCGATGAGCGTACGGACCTTCTCCCGGCGGTTCCGCGAGGAGGTCGGCATGACCCCGGTCCAGTGGCTGACCCAGCGGCGGGTCGAGCGCGCCCGCCAACTGCTGGAGGAGACCGACCTGCCGGTCGAGCGGATCGCTCGGGACGCGGGCTTCGGCACGGCGGTCTCGCTGCGCCAGCACCTCCAGGCGGCGCTCGGCGTCTCGCCGAGCGCCTACCGCGCGGCGTTCCGCGGGCCGGCGGAACGCACCCCCGCGTCCCCCGCGGGCGAGGTCCCGGTCACCGCCGGGGGGTGACGAACTGGGCGGTGCCCAGGGTCGCGAACCAGTGGCGGATCCGGTCCTGGTCGTGCGTCTTGGTGAGCGAGAGCAGGAGCAGCAGCCGGGCCTTCTGCGGGGTGAGGTCCTGGGCGCCGATGACTCCGTCGGTGTGGTCGTCGTATACGGCGCCGGAGCCGGTGCGGCTGGCGGAGGCGAAGAGCACACCGTTCTTGACGGCGTCCGCGCGGGCCTCGGACATCTGCGGGGAGACGCCGCCCGCGCCGGTCCCGGCGGTCACGATCCCGTCCGCCCCGGCGTCGGCGAACGCCTTGACGGCCTCCCCACCGGCGTCCTGGTAGCTGTAGGCGATCTCCACCCTGGGCAGTGTCCTGCCCGTCTTGGCCAGGTCGAAGGGGGTCTCCCAGCTCTTCTTGCCGCACTGCTGGACGCGCGCGGGGGCCCGGTTGAGCCGGATGTGGTCCTGGTCGACGACGCCGAGCTGACCGCTGGCGCCGCTGTTGAAGGTATCCGTCCGCAGCGCGTCGGTCTTGCGGACCTCGCGGGCGGCCTGCACCTGGTCGTTGAGCATCACGACGGTGCCGTAGCAGGTGGTCTTCCCGCTGGCGGCCAGGTGGATGGCGTTGTAGAGGTTGGCCGGGGCGTCGCTGCCGACCACCGTCCAGGGGCGCATCGCGCCGGTGAGTACCACCGGCTTGTCGCTGCGGACGGTCAGGTCCAGCCAGTACGCGAACTCCTCCATGGTGTCGGTGCCGGTGGTGACGACGACCGCGTCCTCGGTCTTCAGCGCCCGGTCGACCGCGGCCGTCAGCCGGCGGTATTCGGCGATCGAATAGTTGTTGGAGTCCTTGTTGCCGAACTGCTGGGTGGAGACGTCGGCGATCGCGTCCACCTCCGGCTTGAGGTCGTTCACCAACCTGGACACCGGCAGCTTCCCGGACTCGTAGTCCTGGAAGGACACCCGGGTCCTGCTGACGCCGGCGATGGTGCCACCGGTGCCGATGACGGCGACCTTCGGCACGGGTTTCCCGCCGGAGTCCGCTCCGGCGGCCTCCGCTCCGGCGACCGAGGCGGTTGTGCCGAGGGCGAGGGCTATGAGAGTGAGGAGCACGGTGGAACGGCGGGCGAGCTCACGCATCGGTGGAATGGTCTCCTCAGCCGGGGGTGAGGGCGTGAAACGCATGCTTGTGACCCACGCTAAAGCGCACTCGGGGGGTTTGGCGAGTGGTGCGGGCGGTGTTCGCGCAGCCGCGCCAGGAGCAGCGCCACGTCGTCGTCGGGCGCCCCGTGCAGGGCGGCGAGCACCCGGTCGCAAGTCCGCTCCAGCGGGCCCTGCTGGTGGTCCAGCAGCTCCAGCAGGGTGCGCAGGCCCACGTCGATGGACTGGTGGCGCTTCTCCACCAGCCCGTCGGTGAACAGGGCCAGCAGGGTCCCGGGCGACAGCTCGCACTCGGCCGCGGCGAAGGGCACGCCGCCCACGCCCAACGGCGCGCCGCTGGGCATGTCGAGGAGTTCGGGCCGTGCGCCCGGGCGCGCGAGCACCGGGGGCAGATGGCCGGCGGTGGACAGCCGGCACCGGCCGGTGCGCGGGTCGCAGACCGCGTACAGGCAGGTGGCGATCGACTCGCCCAGGGCGGTGGTGATGTCGTCGAGGTGGCGCAGCAGCTCGGCGGGCGCCAGGTCGAGCTGGGCGAAGGCGCGGGTGGCGGTGCGGAGCTGGCCCATGATGGCCGCGGCGTGGATGCCCTTGCCCATCACGTCCCCGACCACCAGGGCCACCTTGCCGTCCTTGAGCGGCAGCACGTCGAACCAGTCGCCGCCGGCCGCGCTGACCGCGGGCAGATAGCGGGAGGCGACCTCCAGGCCGTCCAGGTCGCGCGGCTGCTGGGAGAGCAGGCTGCGCTGCAGGGTGAGCGCGGCATCGCGCTCCCGGGCGTACAGCCGGGCGTTGTCGATGCACAGCGCGGCGCGGGTGGCCAGCTCACAGGCCAGGGTGAGGTCCTGCTCGTCGAACGGCCGGTCGTTGACCGTGCGGTGCAGGCTGAGGGTGCCGAGCACGCTGCCGCGGGCGATCAGCGGGGCGGCCAGATAGGAGTGGACGCCTTCCTTGCGCAGCACGGCGCGGGCCGCCTCGTTGCGCGCGATGCGCCGCAGGTCCGCGTCGCTCACCCGGGGGAGGAAGATCGGCCGGGCGTCGCGGACGCACTGGGTGATCATGCGGCTGGGGTCGTACCGGGCGATCTCGCCGACGGGGTCCGCCGCGTGGACGGCGTCGGTGGGGTATCCCGCGGCCACGGCCAGCGCGCGGAAGCGGGCCGAGCCGTCCGGGCGCACCCGGGCCACGGGTTCGCGGCGCACCACCGCGTCCAGGACGTCCACGGCGGCGAGGTCGGCCAGCCGGGGCACCGCCACATCGGCCAGCTCCTGGGCGGTCTGCCGCAGGTCCAGGGTGGTGCCGATGCGCACGCCTGCCTCGGCGATGAGGGCCAGGCGCTCACGGGCCTCGGCGACCTCGCTGGCCGCCCGGTGGCGCCTGGACACGTCGATCACGGAGACCGCGATGCCCAGGACCCGGCCGCGGGGGTCCTCCAGCCGGTAGTACGACTCCGACCAGGCGTGCTCGTGCTCCGGGTCGGCCGGGGTGCGGCCGACGGTCTGGTGGTCGAGGACCGGCTGCCCGGTCTCCAGGACGTGCAGCATGGCGCTCTCGATGGCCCGGGCGTCCACCTCGGGCAGCACCTCCCTGAGACGGCGGCCGCGCAGCTCCTGCCGGCCGAGGCCGTTCATCTCCCGCAGCGCGGGGTTGGCCAGGACCCAGCACAGGTCGGTGTCGAAGACGGCCAGGCCCACGGGCGACTGCTCGACCAGGAAGCCGGAGAGGGCCAGATCGGTCTCCAGCTGTCGTACGGTCCGCTCGTCGGCCGCCAGCCCGAGGGCGTACGCGTCGCCGCGGGAGTCGCGCAGGCCCATGGTGCGGAACTCCACCCGCAGGGCGGAGCCGTCCTTGTGCCGGACCGGGACGACCCCCGCCCACATCAGGCCCGCCCGGACCCGCTCGAACAGCTCCACCGCGCGCCGCCGGTTCTCGCGGTCGACCAGCAGGCGGACGGCGTTGCGCCCCAGGGCCTCGGCGGCGCTGTAGCCGATCAGCCGCTCGGCCTCCGGGCTCCACAGGGCGATCCGGCCGTCGCTGTCCAGCACGACGGCGGCGACCCGGAGCAGGTCGAGCAGACCCCCGGGGGCGGCGGCCGGGCCGTTCGGGTACGCCTCACCGTCCGCTCGCGGGCGGTCTTGCGCAGTCATCCCGGCACCTCATTCCCGCTGCCCCTTCTGTCATACCTCAGATGGGGAAGGGCCGCTGCCGGACGACGGTCGGACGGCCGTACGTACGGGCGCCGGGGCAGCCGTACGGACGGCCGCCCCGGCGGGGCGGAGGGGCCGGCTAGAACAGGGCGTACGAGGCGCCCTCCCGGGACCGGGGCGCCTCGCTGTCCCGCAGGGCGGCCCACAGCGCCCCGCTGTCGGTGAGCGGGCCGCCCGGCCGGACCAGCCAGACGTGGCCCCGCCGCACGCACCCGGGCCGGGGGCAGCGCAGCACCCGGCCGGGCCCGGCGGCGGCCACGGCCCTGCGGCGGCGGTGGCCGGTCCCCTCGAGCCACGCCTTCCACTGCTGGGCCGAGCCGGGCGGCACCAGGAAGGAGAGCACCTGGCTGGCGCCGGCCAGCATCACCGGGCCGACCACCGCGTCGCTGTGCCGCAGCTCCCGGAGTACGGCCATCCCGAGCCGGCCGGACATCCTGACCAGGTCGAAGAGCGGGCCCACCGGGAGGTCGGCGAGGCCGTCGCCGCTGGCCCACTGCAGGCGCACCCGGCCGGGCTCCTCGCCGGCCGACGACAGCAGCCAGTCGGCCGCGCCGGTCTCCACGGTGCCTCGGCTGTGCATCGCGCCTCCGCTCTCCCCTCTGCCTCGTCGGCGTCCCGTCTCCGCCCCGTCGGCGTCCCGTCCGCGTCGTGGCGGCTCCCGGCGGCGTACGGCCGGCGTGCCGGCGGCGTCCACCGGCGGCCTTCCCGTGCCCTTACCGCGTCCGCCCGAGCGCCAGCGTGAGCCACACCTTCTTGCCCGCGCCGTCCCCGTCCGGCGGCTCGGTGCCCCAGTCGCTCGCCAGGATGTCGACGATGGCCAGCCCCCGCCCGGCCTCGTCCGTCTCGGCCGGTGTGCGGAAGACCGGCCGGGCCGGCGAGCCGTCGGCCACCTCGATCCGCAGCTCGTCCCCGGCGGGCTCCACCCCCGCGGTGACGGTGACGATGTCGCCGGGGCCGCTGCTGCCGTGCTCCACCGCGTTCGCGAAGAGCTCGTCCGTGGCCAGCACCGCGCTGTCCACCACGTGGTCCAGCTCCCAGTCCAGGAGGAAGGCGGTGAGCATCCGGCGGACGGCGAAGGCGCGGTCGGCGCCGGCCGGGAACCGGGCCCGGAAGAAGCGGCGGGTCGCCAAGGAGATCACCGGCCCCTCCCCGCCCGTCCGCTCCCTGAGGCCGATAACGCCCCTGGTCCGGGTGGTTGAGGCCCCGGTAAGCGGGTAAGCGCGTGCCGGCGGCCTCCACCGCGGCATCCGCGCCGGGGGCGGTGGGTGCCGGGGTGCGGCATGGACCCTCCTCGGAAGACAGCGCGAGACATACATCGGTCATCGTTCACGTAGACAAACGGTTGAACGGTCCGGTCGGCGAGGGGGCACGGGGGTTGTCCGGTTGTGCGGGCGTAGTGGTTCGGGTCGCCGGTCCCCGGGGCTGTACGGTCCGGGCGTGGCAAGCGTGAGTGAGGACCACGGGCGGGCGCCCTGCCCGGCGGGGCGATCCGGGGTGGCCGGCAAGCGGATCGTGGTCACCGGGGGCACCCGTGGCCTGGGCGAACAGATCGTACGGCTGCTGCTGGCGGACGGCGCCGCGGTGGCCACCTGCGCGCGGACGGAGCGCGGTTTGGCGGCCCTGAGGGGGGCGCTGAGCGCGTCCCCCCGTACGCCCCCCAGTGCGCCCCCGCCGAACATCCCGGCCACCCCGGCCGCCTCGCCCGCCGGATCATCGGTCGGCCGGGAGCGCGAGGCGCTGTTCACCCGGGCGCTGGACGTGACCGAGCCGGGGCCGCTGGAGGCCTTCGTCGATGCGGCGGCGGAACGTTTCGGCGGACTGGACGGCGTGGTGGCCTGCGTCGGCGGCGCCCGCGGCGGCGGGCTGGAGGAGACGGACGCCCGGGAGTGGACCGCGACCTGGGAGATGAACGTCGGCCACACCGCCCGGCTGGTGCGGGCCGCGGTGCCGCACCTGCGCGCGGCCGGCGGCGGGTCGGTCGTGGTCATCGCCTCCATCTCCGGCTGGAAGCCGGGGCCGCAGGCCCAGTACGGCGCGGCGAAGGCCGCCCAGATCCACCTCGCGGCCTCGCTGGCGCGCGAGCTGGGGCCCGCCGGCATCCGGGTGAACGCCGTCTCCCCGGGGTCGATGCTGATCCCCGGGAAGCGCTGGGACCGGATGCGCGGCGAGGAGCCGGAGGCGTTCGCCAGGTTCGCGGCGGAGTTCCCGCAGGGCCGGCTGGTGGCCCCGCAGGAGGTGGCCCGGGTGGTCGCCTTCCTCCTCTCGGACGCCTCCAGCGGGGTCTCCGGCGCCCATGTCCCGGTCGACCGTGCCCAGAACGCGCCGAGCCCGGAGGGCTACTAGGGGAAGACAGCTCTGGGGAGACACCCGTGGGCGAGACACCCCCAAGCCCTCGGAACACCCGCGGCTTCGCCCGGGCCCTGTACACCCCCGCTGGTGCGGGGTCCGGGCGAAGCCGCCTTCCGGGCCGCATGGCGGTGCCGCCCGGAAGGAGCCGGGGGCCCCGCCGGGCGGGTCAGGCCACCGTGCCGAGCAGGGCGCGGGAGCGGAGTTCGAAGTCGCGGACCAGGGGCTCGCCGCGGTGGGGCCCCAGCCGGGTGCGGAAGTCGCGCAGGGCCTGGATCGAGCGCTCGCTGTGCACCCCGCTGAGCGCCTCCAGCGCCTCGTTCGCCGTGCCGATCGCCTGGTCGAGCCGGTTCTGCTGCAGATGGGCGGTGGCCAGCACGGAGCGGCTGATGGCCTGGCGGCGGCGCCGGTCGCCGTTGGCCCGCACCGACTCGTCGGCCGCGCGCTCGGCCTCCGCCGCGTTGCCCAGGTCGCGGAAGCACAGGGCGGCCTCGGCCTCCAGGTAGTGGTGGTCGAGGAAGCGGACCCACTCCGACTCCTCCTCGGCGCCCCGGCTCGCGTCCAGCGCGGCGTCCGCCGCGCGCAGCTCGCGGGCGGCCTCGCGGGGCTGGTCGAGAGCGGCGAAGCCGCGGGCCGCCATGGCGTGCAGGCGCATCAGCCCCAGGGGGCTGCCCGCGTGCTTGGCGGTGGCCACGCCCACCCGGGCCAGCTCGACACCCGCCTGGGGCTGGCCGAGGTTGGTGGCCAGATGGGACAGGCCGGCCAGGATCTGGCCGCCGAGGACCCGGTCGCCGCCTTCGGCGCACAGCCGCAGCGCCTGGGTCATATAGCGCTGCGCCAGACCGTACTCGGCGTGGTCGTAGCTGCTCCAGCCGGCCATCGCGGCCAGCTTGGCCGCGGCGGTGAACAGCTCGCGCCGCTCGCCCGCGGCCAGGCCGGGCCGCTGGAGCATGGGGACGACCTCGCTCGACAGATACAGGACGATGCTGGCGCGGACCTGGCCGCCGCCGAAGCGGTTGTCCATCTCGTCGAACATGCTGATCGCCGCGCGGACCTGCTCGATCCGGCCGGCGTCGGCGGCCGCGGCCGGGGCGCCGGCGGCGGGGCCGGCCGCGTCCTGGCTCTCGACCAGCCACAGCAGCCACTCGCGCTGCGGGGTCAGCAGCGCGCCGGCGACGAAGGGCACCGCGCCCAGCAGGCCGCGGCGGGAGATGTCGGTGGAGCCGAGTTCGGCGAGCGTGTGCAAGGTTTCCGCCACGTCCTCCCGGTAGGCCAGCGCCCTGGCGACGACCGGGCGCTGTCGGTCGGGGATGAAGCCGAGCTCGGCGGGGGCCACCGGCCGGCCGAGTCGGTGGGAGAGCACGGCCGCGATCAGTTCGGGCGTCGTGCCGCGCGGCTGGCCGCCCCGCAGCCAGCGGGTGACGGACGCCTTGTCGTAGTTCGAGCAGTGCCCCTGACGGCGGCCCAGCTCATTGACGCGCAGGGCCAGTGAGGCGTACGAGCAGCCGGATTCCTTCAGGGCGGCGGCCAGCGCGTGGTTGGGGGCCGAGCCCCCGCGCCCGGCGTCCGGCGCCGCGCCGCCGGTCACCGCGGGCCCTGCTGGGTCGTGCCGCCGGGTGTCCGTAACTCCCCGGTTGACAAGGGGGGTTGGGGGCACCAGCCGTAGTACGTGATGTGCGTCACGTGCCCACTATGCGCGCCGGCGGGCTCAGCCCGCAAGCTTCGTTCTGATAATTTCAAAACGATCGACATCGCTCTGTCCGGTGCTCCACGGCCGTGGCACACTGCACCCACATGACGGTGATTCCGGGAGGCAGGACGTGAGTGAGGCACGGCCGGGGAGCGCCGCCCCCACCGTCTTACGCATGGTCCTGGGCAAGCGCCTGAGACATCTGCGGGAGCGGGCCAAGGTGTCGTTCGAGGAGGCGGCCCGGGCCGTCGAGGTCACCCCGCTGACGGTGCGCCGGATGGAGAAGGCCGAGGTCGGCCTGAAGATCCCGTACGTCAAGGAGCTGCTGCGGACCTACGGCGTGCCCTCGACCGAGATCGACGACTTCCTGGACCTGACCCGGGAGGCCAACCAGCCCGGCTGGTGGCACCAGTTCCGCGATGTCGTGCCGGAGTGGTTCAGCGCGTATGTGAGCCTGGAGAGCGAGGCCACCGTCATCCGCGCCTACGAACCCCACTACGTCCCCGGCCTCCTGCAGACCGAGGACTACGCCCGGGCGGTGCTGCGGGCCGGTTTCCCGGGCGACACGGAGGAGGAGATCGAGCGCCGGATCGCGCTGCGCGTCAAGCGCCAGAGCCTGCTCTCCAAGCCGGACGCCCCGGTCATCTGGGCCATCGTGGAGGAGACCGCGCTGCGCCGCCCGGTCGGCGGGGCGGAGGTGATGCGGCGGCAGATCGACCACCTCGTCGAGGCCCTGACGAGGCCGAAGGTGCGGCTGCAGATCATGCGGTTCGCGGCGGGGCCGCACCCCGGTGCCTTCGGCCCGCTCCACTACTTCCGCTTCGGTTTCTCCGAACTGCCCGACGTCGTCTACACCGAGAGCGTCACCGGCGCGGTCTACGTGGACCAGCCGGCCGAAGTCGTCACCTGTCTGGAAGTGCTCGACCGGATGGCCGTCCAGGCCGAACCGGTCGGCGAGACCATCCCCATCCTGGCCGAACTGCGTAAGGAGCTGTGACATGACGGACCCGGTCTACAGCGGAATGCCCGCCATGGAACTCGGCGCCGAGGGCTGGCACAAGCCCTGGAGCGGCACCAACGGCGGCACCTGCATCGAGGCCAAGAAGCTGCCGGACGGGCGGGTCGCCCTCCGCCAGTCCACGGACCCGACCGGCCCCGCCCTGATCTACTCCCGGGCCGAGGTCGCCTCGTTCCTCGAGGCCGCCAAGGCCGGCCTGGCCGACTTCCTGATCGCCTGAACAACCCTTGCCACAGCGGTAAGTTGGGGGCCTCGCAGCACGGCTTCACGCATGGCATGGCAGGAGAATCCCCAGATGACTCATGGCTCGTCCACCCCCGGCCGGCAGGCCTTAGGCAAGATCGACACGACCGTGCCGCACTCGGCCCGGATCTGGAACTACTGGATGGGCGGCAAGGACAACTACGAGGTCGACCGCGTGGCCGGGGACCAGTACCGCGAGGTCGCGCCGACCATCGCGGTCATGGCCCGCGCGTCCCGGGCGTATCTGATCCGCACCGTGACGCATGTGGCCGGCGAGGCCGGGATCCGCCAGTTCCTGGACATCGGCACCGGGCTGCCGACGTACGACAACACCCACCAGGTCGCCCAGCGGATCGCCCCCGAGGCCCGCATCGTGTACGTGGACAACGACCCGCTGGTGCTCCGGCACGCCCAGGCCCTGCTCACCAGCACCCCCGAAGGCGTCACCGACTACATCGACGCCGATCTGCACGACCCCGACAAGATCCTCCAGGCCGCGTCCGAGAAGCTGGACTTCAGCCGCCCCGTGGCGCTGATGCTGATGGGCATCCTGGGCCACATCCAGGACTACGACGAGGCCCGCGCGATCGTGCGCACGCTCCAGGAAGCGCTCCCCTCCGGCAGCTACTTCGTCCACTACGACAGCACGGACACCGACCAGTCGCTCAAGCAGGCCCAGCAGGGCTACGACGACACCGGCGCGGTCCCCTACGTCCTGCGCAGCCCCGAGCAGTTGGCGCGCTTCTACGACGGCCTGGAGCTGATCGAGCCCGGCATCGTGTCCTGTCCGCTGTGGCGGCCCGAGCCGGCCGACGCGCCCGTCGAGAAGACGGACGTCTACGGGGGCGTCGCGCGCAAGCGCTGACGCCCCCCGGCGCTTCCGTGCCGCCGGCGCTCCCGGCGCTCCCGGCTAGCGGATCTGCATGCCCGAGAGGGTGCGGGCGATCACCAGGCGCTGGATCTCGCTCGTACCCTCGAAGATGGTGAAGATCGCGGCGTCGCGGTGCATCCGCTCCACCGGGTACTCACGGGTGAATCCGTTGCCCCCGAGGATCTGCACCGCCTGGGCCGTGACCGCCTTCGCCGTCTCCCCGGCGAAGAGCTTGGACATCGAGCCCTCGGCGGCGGCGAAGGGCTTGCCCGCGCTCGCCATCCAGGAGGCCCGCCACACCAGCAGGCGCGCCGCGTCGATCCGGGTGCGCATGTCGGCGAGCTGGAAGGCGATGCCCTGGTTGTCGATGATCGGCCGGCCGAACTGCACCCGGTTCTTGGCGTATTCGAGCGCGACCTCGTACGCGGCGCGGGCCACGCCCACCGCCTGGGCGCCGACGGCCGGGCGCGAGGCCTCGAAGGTCGCCATGGCCGCGTTCCTGCCGCGCTCGGTGCCGGCCCGGGCCCGCTCCCGGGCCCGGGCGAGGCGCTCGTCGAGCTTCTCCTTGCCGCCGAGCAGGCAGTGGCCGGGGACGCGCACCTCGTCCAGCACGACCTCGGCGGTGTGCGAGGCGCGGATGCCGTGCTTCTTGAACTTCTGGCCCTGGGAGAGGCCGGGCGTGCCCGGGGGCACCACGAAGGACGCGTGGCCGCGCGCGCCCAGCTCCGGGTCGACGGAGGCGATGACGACGTGGACGCCCGCGATGCCGCCGTTGGTGACCCAGGTCTTGGTGCCGTTGAGGACCCACTCGTCCTTGGCCTCGTCGTAGACGGCCCGGGTGCGCATCGCGGCGACATCCGACCCGGCGTCCGCCTCGGAGGAGCAGAACGCGGCGACCTTCACGTCGTCGGCGCCGCCGTACATGGCCGGGACCCAGGTGCCGACCTGTTCCTCGGTGCCGTTGGCGACGACGGCGACGGCGGCCAGGGAGGTGCCGACGATGGACAGCGCGATGCCGGCGTCGCCCCAGAAGAGCTCCTCCATCGTCATGGGGATGCCGAGGCCGGTGGGGTCGAAGTACTGCTGGGCGTAGAAGTCCAGCGAGTACAGCCCGATCTTCGCGGCCTCCTGGATGACCGGCCAGGGGGTCTCCTCCCGTTCGTCCCATTCCGCCGCCGCCGGGCGCATCACATCGACCGCGAATCCGTGAATCCAGTCGCGGACCGCCTTCTGGTCGTCGTCGAGCTCGAACGAGAACTCCGGCATGACCCCTCCACCTGCCTATTACCATCGGTAACAAGAGTCTGTTACCCACCAGTAGACGATGTCAACTCCCGCCGCCGATCCGCCCGCTCCCCGGGCCGGGGGTGTTACGTTGCGCAGGCGCATCAGGACCACCAGGGGGCGGGAGGCGACTTCATGGACACCGGCATCGGCCAGCGCGAGGATCAGCAGCAGGCTGCCCAGCGGCGGCGCAAGGAGCTGCTGGAGGCGGCGGACCGGGTGGTGCTGCGCGACGGGCCCGACGCCTCGATGAACGCCATCGCCGCCGAGGCGGGCATCACCAAACCCATCCTGTACCGCCACTTCGGCGACAAGAGCGGGCTCTACCGCGCCCTCGCCAAGCGCCACACCGACGCGTTGCTCGCCTCGCTGCGCGCCGCGCTCGACGCCCCCAACGACCGCCGGGAGCGCGTCGAGGCCACGCTGGACACCTATCTGGCCGCCATAGAGGCGCGGCCCCAGGTCTACCGCTTCCTGATGCACCCCGCCGAGGACGCCCCCCAGGCGGAACAGGGCTTCGACATCGGCCGCCACTCGGCCCCGGTGCTTCGCCGGCTCGGCGAGGAGCTGGCCAAGGTGATCACCGAACAGCTCGACCTCGGCCCCGACGGCACCGAGGTGGCGCGCGTCTGGGGACACGGCATCGTCGGCATGATGCACGCCGCGGGCGACTGGTGGCTGCGCGAGCGGCCCTGCTCCCGCGCCCAGTTGGTGCGGCACCTCACCGATCTGCTGTGGGGCCGGCTGACCACGGTGGACGACCGCGTCGCCGCGCCCGGCCGCTGAGCGCGCCCGGCCGCTAGGGGGTGTCCGGCCGTTAGGGGGTATCCGTGGCCCAGGGCGCCCGCCGCGCCGCGCGCAGCGCCCGGCGGCGCCGCAGCCCGGTGAGCCGGTCGGTGAACAGACGCCCGTCGAGGTGGTCGCACTCGTGCTGCAGACAGCGGGCGAAGAAGCCCGTGCCGACCACCCGCACCGGCTCCCCGGTCACCGTGACGCCCGCCACGACCGCGTGGTCGTGGCGCGGGGTGCCTGCCTCGACGCCGGGCAGCGACAGACAGCCCTCCGGCCCCCGCACCGTCACCCCGCCGACCTCCACCAGACGCGGGTTGACCACATGCCCCAGATGCCGGCGGTCCTCGTCGTCCGGGCAGTCGTAGACGAAGACCCGCAGCCCCTCCCCCACCTGGTTGGCGGCGAGACCGACGCCCTGCGCCGCGTACATCGTCGCGTACATGTCCTCCACCAGCCGGGCGAGGGCCGCGTCGAAGACCGTGACCTCCTCGCAGGGCGTGGCCAGCCCCGGGTCGCCGAGCAGCCGCATCGGCCGCACCAGTCCGCGACTGCCGGGAATCGCGCCTTTTCGCATGGCACCAAAGCCTACGTGCCCGGTGAGGGGCTCACGGCACCGCTCACGGCGCCGCTCACGACGGCGACGGGGGTCACTCGTCTAGGTTGTGCGGGTGAGATTCGGGAGAGCGCCCGGATCTCGATAGGCTGCTCTCCGACCGTGGCCTCCCGGCTGGCGATTCGGCGCGGAGGGGGCGTACCACCGGCGCCTCATGGGGGCAGGAGCGGCGCCGGCATGCGAGGAGGACGAAGACGATGGCAGGCAACTCGGAGCCGCTGTCGCCGCGGGCCAAACTGGCCGTGACGGCGGGCAAGGCCGCGGCGGCGGTGTCGCGGGCGGCGGGCCGCGGCAGCGGATCGGTGATCGGCGGCAAGGTGGCCCTGCGGCTCGACCCCGACCTGCTGCGCAGGCTGGCGCAACACCTGGACGTGATCCTGGTGTCGGCGACCAACGGCAAGACCACCACCACCCGGCTCATCGCCGAGGCGCTGCGGGCGGCCGGCCCGGTCGTCTCCAACGCGCTCGGCGCGAACATGCCCGCCGGCATCACCTCGGCCCTCGCCGGGGGCTCCGACGCCCGCTACGGCGTGATCGAGGTCGACGAGAAGTACCTCGCCGGTGTGGCGCGCGACACGGAGCCGAAGGCCATCGCGCTGCTCAACCTCTCCCGCGACCAGCTCGACCGCGCCGCCGAGACCCGCATGCTCGCCGAGAAGTGGCGTGAGGGCCTGGCCGGCACCAAGGCCGTGGTGATCGCCAACGCGGACGACCCGCTGATCGTCTGGGCCGCCTCCTCCTCGACCAACGTGGTCTGGGTCGCGGCGGGCCAGGAGTGGAAGGACGACGCCTGGTCCTGCCCCTCGTGCGGCGGCGTGCTGCAGCGCCCGGGCGACGACTGGGTGTGCGCCGACTGCGGCTTCCGCCGCCCCGTCCCCACCTGGGCGCTCAACGGCGACTACGTGCTGGACCCGCACGGCTCGGCCTGGCCGATCCACCTCCAGCTCCCCGGCCGCGCCAACAAGGCCAACGCCGCCACCTCGGCGGCCGTCGCGGCGACCTTCGGGGTGCCGCCGCAGGTGGCGCTGGAGCGGATGTACCAGGTCCAGGCGGTCGCCGGCCGCTACGACGTGGTCACCTTCGAGGAGCGCCAGCTCCGGCTGCTGCTGGCCAAGAACCCCGCCGGCTGGCTGGAGACCTTCTCCCTCATCGACCCCCCGCCCACCCCGGTGATCCTGTCGGTGAACGCCCGCGGCGCGGACGGCACCGACACCTCCTGGCTGTGGGACGTGGACTACACCCGGCTCGCCGGGCACCCGATCTGTGTGATCGGCGACCGCAAGCTGGACCTGGCGGTCCGGCTGGAGGTCGCCGGCCTGGACTTCCGGGTCTGCGAGAACCTGGACGAGGCCGTCCGGATCGCCCCGCCCGGGCGGATCGAGACGATCGCCAACTACACCGCGTTCCAGGACCTGCGCCGCCGCGTGGGCAACTGAGGCCGTACGAGCGAAAAGGGCACAAGGAATTGCGACGGATGAACCAGAACAGCCTGCGCCTGGTGTGGGTCTACCCGGACCTGCTGAGCACGTACGGCGACCAGGGCAACGCGCTCGTCGTCGAGCGCCGGGCGCGCCAGCGCGGGCTGGACGTCTCCCGCCTCGACGTCCGTTCCGACCAGCAGATCCCCACCTCCGGTGACATCTACCTGATCGGCGGTGGCGAGGACCGGCCGCAGCGGCTCGCGGCCGAGCGGCTGCGCCGGGACGGCGGGCTGAACCGCGCGGTGTCCAACGGCGCGATCGTCTTCTCGGTGTGCGCGGGCTACCAGATCCTGGGGCACGAGTTCATCAACGACCTCGGGCAGCGCGAACCTGGCCTGGGGCTGCTCGATGTGGTCAGCACCCGGGGCGAGGGCGCGCGCTGCGTCGGCGACGTCCTGGCCGACATCGACGACCGGCTGGGGCTGCCGCCGCTGACCGGCTTCGAGAACCACCAGGGCGTCACCCACCTGGGCCCGGCCGCGCGCCCCTTCGCGCGCGTCCGGTTCGGCAACGGCAACGGCACGGGCGACGGCACCGAGGGCGCGTACAACGACACCGTCTTCGGCACCTACATGCACGGCCCCGTGATGGCGCGCAACCCGCACATCGCGGACCTGCTGCTCAAGCTGGCGCTGGACGTCAACGCGCTGCCGCCGGTCAACGACCAGTGGTACGAGGCGCTGCGCAACGAGCGGATCGCGGCGGCCACCCAGGCCTCGTAGCGCGCCTCCGGGCGCCCGCATGGCGGACACACCGGGGCCCCGCCCCTCCCCCGCTTGTAGGGTGGCGGGGTCCCGCCGGACGACGCGGTCCGGCCGTCAGCCCACACTGCAGAGGTAAGGGCCATGCGCATTGGTGTGCTCACATCCGGCGGCGACTGCCCCGGCCTGAACGCTGTCATCAGGTCCGTCGTGCACCGCGCGGTCGTCGACCACGGCGACGAGGTGATCGGCTTCCACGACGGGTGGAAGGGCCTGCTCGAGTGCGACTACCGGAAGCTCGACCTGGACGCCGTGGGCGGCATCCTCGCGCTCGGCGGCACCATCCTCGGCTCCACCCGGGTGCAGCCCACCCGGCTGCGCGACGGCGTGGAGCGCGCCAAGGAGCATCTCGCCGAGCTCGGCCTGGACGCGATCATCCCGATCGGCGGGGAGGGCACGCTCAAGGCGGCCCGGCTGCTGTCGGACTCCGGGCTGCCGATCGTCGGCGTCCCCAAGACGATCGACAACGACATCGCGGCCACCGATGTGACCTTCGGCTTCGACACGGCGGTCGGGGTGGCGACCGAGGCCCTGGACCGGCTGAAGACCACCGCGGAGTCCCACCAGCGGGTGCTGATCGTCGAGGTCATGGGGCGGCACACCGGCTGGATCGCGCTGCACTCCGGCATGGCCGCGGGCGCCCACGCGATCGTGGTGCCGGAGCGGCCGTTCCACATCGACGAGCTCACCGAGGTCGTCGGGGCACGGTTCGAGGCGGGCAAGAAGTTCGCGATCGTGGTCGTGGCGGAGGGCGCGAAGCCGCGCGAGGGCACCATGGCCTTCGAGTCGGGCGGCACGGACGTCTACGGCCACGAGCGGTTCGCCGGGGTGGCCCGGCAGCTCTCCGACGAGCTGGAGCGGCGCCTGGGCAAGGAGGCCCGGCCGGTGATCCTGGGCCATGTCCAGCGGGGCGGCACGCCGACGGCGTACGACCGGGTGCTGGCCACCCGCTTCGGCTGGCACGCGGTCGAGGCCGTGCACCGCGGTGACTTCGGGAGCATGACGGCGCTGCGCGGCACGGAGATCACGCTGGTGCCGCTCGCCGAAGCCGTCGAGCAGCTCAAGACGGTCCCGGCCGAGCGGTACGCCGAGGCCGAGTGCGTGCTGTGAACTGAGCGGTTCTACCCTGGTGCGGGGCGCTTGCGGGGAAGCGCCGGGATGCCGCGTACCACCGGGAGAACATACATGGATCACAGCGGGCACGGGATGCCCATGGATCTGCCGCCGTTCACGCTCTCGCGCGGGCTGGAGTTCGGCGGGGACTCGTTCTTCCTGGTGGGCTGTGTGGTGGCGCTCGGCCTGTACGGCTGGGGCGTGGCGCGGCTGGCCCGGCGCGGCGACCGCTGGCCGGTGGGGCGGTCCGTGTCGTTCGCGGTGGGGGTGCTCACCATCGCGCTGGTGATGTGCACCAAGCTCAATGACTACGGCATGGTCATGTTCAGCGTGCACATGGTCCAGCACATGGTCGTCAGCATGGTCGCCCCGATCCTGCTGCTGCTCGGCGCTCCGGTGACGCTGACCCTGCGGGCCCTGCCGACGGCGGGGCGCGGCCGCAAGGGGCCCCGGGAGCTGCTGGTGGCGCTGTTGCACAGCCGCTATGTGCGGGTCGTCAGCCATCCGGCGTTCACGATCCCGATGTTCATCGCGAGCCTGTACGGGCTCTACTTCACCCCGCTCTTCGACTTCCTCATGGAGAGCAAGGCCGGGCACATCGCGATGATGAGCCACTTCCTGCTGGTGGGGCTGTTCTTCTTCTGGCCGATCATGGGGGTGGACCCGGGTCCGCACCGGCCCGGGTATGTGATGCGGATGCTCGAGCTGTTCGCGGGCATGCCGTTCCACGCCTTCTTCGGGATCGCCCTGATGATGGCGAGCGAGCCGATGGTCGGCACGTACGACCACCCGCCCGCCTCGCTCGGCGTCGACGCGCTGTCCGACCAGACGGCGGCGGGCGGCATCGCCTGGGCCTTCAGCGAGATCCCCTCGGTGGTCGTCCTGGTCGCCCTGCTCGCGCAGTGGTACCAGTCCGAGCGGCGCCAGGCGCGGCGCGCGGACCGTACGGCGGACCGGGACGGCGATCAGGAGCTGGCGGCGTACAACGCCTATCTGGCCTCGCTCCAGGCCCGCGGCCGCTAGGGGGGTGTCTCGTGGATCATGCTGGGCTCCCGACGCCTGGCACGCCCGCCCCCAGCTACCGCTGGGAGGTGCCCCCGGCTGCGTTGTCGTCGTCGCACGCAGCGCCGCTGCGCTCTCCTCCTCCGCCTTGCGGCTGGACGCCCCAGACGCCGCTCGCTGATCCAGCCTGATCCACAAGACACCCCCCAGCCGCCTGCCCGCCCCTGCCGCCCCCGCCGCCGGCCGCCCCTCTTGGAGGGACGGGCTCTAGCGGCGGGGGCGGCTGCCGTAAGACCATGGGTGGAGCCGCCGAGGCTGAGGAGGTTGCGGGGATGCCCGGATCTGCGAAGGCGATGACAGCGTGCACGGTGGGGGGCCTGGTCCTGGTGACCGCCTATTCGGTGGCCCTCGGCAGCAATGGGTGGCTCTGGTTCGGCTGGGTGGTGCTCGGGCTGCTCACCGTGGGGGTCGTGGTGGCCCGGGCCTGAGCGCGCGCCACAGCGACCGCCACCACGGCCGGCGTGCGGCGGGCCGCGGCTCGGGCCCGGTGACCTCCGCGCGCGGCTCCAGGGGGTCCTGCGCGGACGCGATGCGGTCCAGGAAGTCCGGTACCAGCAGCCCCCGCTCGGTCTCCAGGGTGTCCCAGTCGCCCCGGCGCGGGGTGAACTCGGCGGGCAGGGAGACGAGGTGGCGGGAGACCCACGAGGCGGTCCACCTCAGCTCGCTCTCCGGGACCGCGAGCCGCAGGTCGGGCAGGCGCAGCAGCAGGGCGTCGATGCCGGTGTCCGTGATGGCGCGGCCGATGTCCTGGCCGGGGCATTCGTGGGGCCCGCCGCTGAACGCCAGGTGGGAGCGGTTGCCGTACATGGGCGCGGCGATGTCGGGGCGGATGGCGGGGTCGACGTTTCCGGCGGCCAGGCCGAGTAGCAGCATGTCGCCGGCCCTGATCCGGCGTCCGGCCAGCTCGGTGTCGCCGGTGGCCCAGCGGCCGGGGATCACGGCGAGCGGCGGTTCGTCCCACAGCACGTGCTCGATGGCGTCCGGCAGGGTCATGTGACCGCCGGCCAGGGAGGCGCGGGAGCGCGGGTCGGTGAGCACCGTGCGCAGGGTGTTGGCCATCAGGTTGGTGGTGGTCTCGTTGCCGGTGAGCAGCACGAGCCGCAGATGCTGGACGACCTCCTCCCCGGTCAGCCCGGAGGGGTGGCTCAGCAGCCAGGAGGCCAGGTCCTCGCCGGGCTGGGCGCGCTTGCGCGCCACCAGGTTCTCCAGGGTCCTGGTGACGTACTCGTTGCTGCTGATGGCCGTCTCGGTGCCCTTGATCAGGTCGCGGCTGGCCTCGACCAGGCGCGGTCCGTCCTCGTCGGGCATGCCGAGGAGATGGGTGAGCACCAGCATGGGCAGCCGCTGCGCGAATCCGGTCACCAGGTCGGCGTGCCCGTCGGCGGCGAACTCGCCGACCAGCTGGTGGGTGAAGCGGGTGACGTGGCGGCGGATCCCGCGCCGGTCGAAGCGGTTCATGCTCTGGGTGAGGGCCGTGCGCAGCCGCTCGTGCTCCTCGCCGTCGGCGAAGGTGCACATGGGCTGCCAGCCGACCACCGGCAGCAGCGGCGAGTCGGGGGCGACCCGGCCCTCCCGCCAGTCGCCCCAGTGGCGGGAGTCGCGGGAGAAGCGGGAGGGGGTGCGGGCCACTTCCAGGTTCTCCCGGTAGCCCAGGAGCAGCCAGGCGGGCAGATCGCCGGCGAGCCGGACGGGGGCGACCGGGCCGTGCTCGGCGCGCAGCCGTTCGTAGAAGCCCGTCGGGTCGGCTTCGTGCTCGGGCCCGAAGAGGTCCGCGAGGGCGTCGGTGCGGGTGGCGGCGCGGTCGTCCGCGAGGGCGTCGGTGCGGGTGGCGGTGTGGGCGGGGCATCCGGGGGGAGGCACGGCCGCGGGGCCGGCGCCCGGATGGTCACAGGGAGGGGTCACGGGGTCTCCGGGGGCACGGCGATGAGGGACCGCAGATAGCGGACCAGGGTCAGCAGGGTGTCGCGGCTGGACCCGCGGTCCCGGGCATCGCAGTCGATCATGGGTACGGAGTCGGGCAGGTCCATCGCGGCGCGCAGCCGCGCCATGGGGTGGACGGGGGCGTCGGGGAAGGCGTTGACGGCGACGACGAAGGGCACGGCGCGCTCCTCCAGCCGGCCGATCACATCGAAGCCGGCCTCGAGGCGCCGGGTGTCGACGAGGACGACGGCGCCGAGGGCGCCCTCGAACAGGCCGTCCCACAGGAACCAGAAGCGCTCCTGGCCGGGCGTGCCGAAGAGGTAGAGCACCAGCCGGTCGTTCAGGCTGATCCGGCCGAAGTCCATCGCCACGGTGGTCTCGGTCTTGCCCTCCACCCCGGCGAGGTCGTCGATGCCGACCCCGGCCCGGGTCATGGTCTCCTCGGTGGTCAGCGGCCGGATCTCGCTCACCGAGCCGACCATGGTCGTCTTGCCGACCCCGAACCCCCCGACGATCACCACCTTGACGGCCGCGCTCACCGAGGGCGGCAGGACGTCCTCGCCGCGCGGTCCGGCGGGCGGTTCGGGGCCGAGGAGCGCCTCAGAGCTTCTGTAGTCCATGCATCACCGCCTGGAGGAGTTCGGGGTCGGGCAGCTCGGCGGCGGGGATCGGCGCCCGGGTTTCCACCTGGTGGTTCCGGAGCAGCTCGGCGAGCACCACGGTGACCGCGGAGACGGGCAGGGCCAGATACGCGGAGATCTCCGCGACGGACAGCGGGAACTGGCACATCTTCAGCACGGCGGCGCACTCGGGGCGGGTCCCCGCCTCCGGCTCGGCCCGCGCCACGACCAGGGTGACCAGGTCCACGTCCGCCCGCTCGGTGGTGGGCGCGCGGTCCTCGGTGACGGTGTACAGCCGGTCGGGGACGCCTTCGGCCCAGCGCCGCCGAGGTTCGCTCACGCCGTCCGCCCGTCGACCCGGGGTGGGCTGCTCAGGTGCTCGCCGAGCCGGGCGACCAGGCTCCTCATGCACTGGCCCATGAGCCCGGCGTCCACGCCGGCCTCGGCCAGCACCGCCAGATACGCTCCGACGCCCGCCGCCATCAGGTAGAAGAACCCGCCGCCGACCTCGATGGCGACCAGTCTCATCCGCCCGTCGCCCTCGGGGAATTCGGCGGCGATCGCCCCGGACAGGCTCTGCAGCCCGGCGCAGGCGGCGGCGAGCCGGTCGGCGGTCTCCTCGTCGGCGCCGAGTCGTGCCATGCACAGGCCGTCCGAGGAGAGGAGCACCACGTGGCGGGTCTGCGGAACGCTTTTCATCAGGTCCCGGAGCATCCAGTCCATGTTGTACCGCGGTTGCGTCACTTTCCTAATCACCCTTATCCGACTCGTTCGAGGTGTGCGAGGGGTCATCACGGGGCGGGCGGCCGGATTCGGTGTTCTCGGCCGCGCCGGAAATCCCGTTGAAGAACGGGGCCAGCCACAGTCCCGGCTGCACGGGCGGCTCCGCCGGGGTGGGGGCCGGGGCCGGGGGGCCCGGCTGAGCGGGGCTCGCGCCGGCCCGGCCCCGGGCGGCCTGGGGCATCCGGCGGCGCCGCTGTGGGAGGCCGGCCGTGTTGTGCGGCAGCGGGACGCGGCCGAACTCGTCCGGGCCGGTCCGGGCCGCCACCGGGGTGGGCGTCGGGCGCCGCACCGGCTTGGGCGGGGGCAGCTTGGCGGCGATGGCGATCATGCCGCCGGGCGCGGGGGTGGTGCAGGTGATGTCCTTCGGGATGACCAGGACCGCGCGGACGCCGCCGTACGCCGAGGGGCGCAGCGAGAACTGGAACCGGTATCTGGCGGCGAGCCGGCCGACCACCGCGAGCCCCAGGCGTGGTGTCTCGCCCAGGTCCTTGAGGTCGAGGCCGCTCGGGGCGTGGGCGAGCACCAGGTCGGTGCGCCTGCGCGCCTCCTCGGTCAGGCCGACCCCGGCGTCCTCGATCTCGATGGCGACGCCGGACTGGACCTCGACCGCGGTCAGGTGCACCCGGGTCTTCGGCGGGGAGTAGCGGGTGGCGTTGTCCAGCAGTTCGGCCATGGCGTGGATCAGCGGCTCGACGCTGGGGCCGACGATGCCGACGTCCGCCACCGAGTGGAGATCGACCCGCTGGTACTCCAGGATCCGCGACATGGCGCCGCGGCAGACGTTGTACAGCGGGATCGGGTTCTGCCACTGGCGGCCCGGGCGGGAGCCGCCGAGCACGGCGATGCTGTCGGCCATCCTGCCGATGAGCGCGTTCCCGTGGTCGAGGTGGAGCAGGTCGCTGAACACCTCGGGGTCGGCGCCGTGCTTGTCCTCCATGTCCCGCACGTCCATGGCCTGCTGGTTGACGATGGCCTGCACGCGGCGGGCGATGTTGACGAAGGCCTGCTCCGCGGCCTCCCTGAGGTCCTCCTCGGCCCGCACGGTGTGCAGCATCGCCTCCAGGACCGAGCGGTGCGCGGACTCGAAGTCCGGGTCGAGGCACGGCGAGTGGTCGATGTCCTTCATCACGTGGTCGGGCTCCGCACCGGCCCGCAGCCGGGCCACCGCGGCGGGGAGCAGCTCCTTGGCCAGCCGCCTGGTCTCCCTCTCCTGGTCGACCAGGCGCTGTCGCAGGGCGGCCTCCCGCTCGGCGGCCCTCAGGCGCAGGGCCGCGATGACGCGCCCGCGGCGCACCGCCTCCGCCGCCGCCACGGCCACCGCGAGCGTCGCCGCCAGGCCGCACCAGACGGCCGCGGCCCGCGCCCCGGCCGGGACCCGGGTCATGGCCAGCGCCGCGGTCAGCGCCGTCGCGGCGGGAGGGATCAGCCATAAGAGCGCGGAGGCGGGTCGCCGGCCTCCGGCTGACGAGCCAGCAAAAACCATGGGCGTCCTTAGATACGGCAAGGAAAAGAGGGTGGGGAAACGCGTGCGAGGCGCCCGTGGGGACGGGGAAGAGCTCGCTATGAGCCCAGGAGCTTAGCGCTTTCCCCGGATGTCGAGACGAATATGCGTTTTTCTCAGTAATGGACAGGAGCATGAATTGAAATAGCACAGAAACCGATCAGGTTCTTTCATTTCCCTTGTCTCTTCGAACTCTTTTGAGCCTTGGGGGGAGCCTTGGGGTGAGCCTTGGGGTCGCTCTGCCCAGAGCAGATCAGCGCAGGGCGAACGGGCCTGGCACGGGCCCCGGGCGGGCCCGTAGCGTCCGGCCATGACCAGGGGAAACGCATTCGTGATCGGGGCGTCGGGACAGATCGGGCGGGCGGCGGTGCGCGCGCTCGCCGCGGAGGGATGGGAGGTGCGGGCCGCCTCGCGCGGCGGCGGCCGGGACGAGCGGTGGCCGAAGGACGTACGGACGGTGGCCGTCGACCGGGAGGACGACGCCGCGCTGGCGGCCGCTCTCGGGGACGGCTGTGATGTGCTGCTGGACTGCGTGGCCTACGGCGAGCGCCACGCCGACCAGTTGCTCGGCCTCGCGGACCGGATCGGCTCGGCGGTGGTGATCTCCAGCTGCATGGTGTACCAGGACGACCGGGGCCGTAACTTCGACACCCAGGGCCGGCCGGACGGCTTTCCGGACTACCCCGTGCCCATCCCCGAGTCGCAGCCGACCGTCCCGCCGAGCGAGGCCACCCACAGCACGGCCAAGCGCGCGCTGGAGCTGCGGCTGCTGGAGGCCGGGGACCGGCTGCCGACGACGCTGCTGCGGGCCGGGGCGATCCACGGCCCGTACAGCCCTCTGCCGCGCGAGGCGTACTTCGTCAAGCGGGTGCTCGACCGGCGGCCGGTGCGGATCCTCGCCCACGGGGGTGCCGGCCGCTTCCACCCGGTCCACGTGGACAACCTGGCCGAGCTGGTGCGGCTCGCCGCCGGCAAGCCCGGCTCACGGGTGCTCAACGCGGGCGACCCGCAGGCGCCGACGGTCGCGGAGATCGCGGCGGCGGTGGACGCGGCGATGGGCGCCACCAGCGAGCTGATCACGATCGACGGCGAGCCGCCGCGCCCGGGTCTGGGGACCACCCCCTGGAGCACGCCCCGGCCGGTGGTGTTCGACATGTCGGCGGCCGAGCGCGAGCTGGGCTACCGGGCGGTGACCGGCTACGCCGAATCGCTGCCGGAGACGGTGGAGTGGATCGCCCGTCAACTGGCGGACGGCCGGGACTGGCGCGAGGCGTTCCCCCTCATGGCGAAGGCGTACGGACCGCCGCAGGACCTCTTCGACTACGCCGCGGAGGACGCGTGGCTGGCCGGGGCCGGGCGGTAATTCCCTCGCGCCGTGATCGTTCCGGCCCGTAGCCTCGGGCCGGAACGACCCAGGTACGCGCGGAGGTACGCGGATGAGTGCGCGGTTGCGCGGTATCGCCAAGGAGACGGAACGGATCGTCGCCGAGGGGCGGTACCGGGCGCCCCGGGGACACCAGGTGTCCCTCGAGGGGCCGATCGCCCGGGCCGTCGGGGCGACCCGGCTCCATGGGCCCGGGCCGGTGGTCCGCGCCGAGCGCGAGGCGGGTCCGGCGGACCGCGCCACGCGGTTCGAGGTGACCGGGGAGAGCAGCCTGGAGGCCGCGCGCAGACTGACCCGCGAGGCCGAGCGGGCGGAGGGGGCCGGCGGGGCCGTCGCCGTGCTGAACTTCGCCTCCGCCCGCAACCCCGGCGGCGGCTATCTGGGCGGCGCGCAGGCGCAGGAGGAGGCGCTGTGCCGGGCCTCGGCGCTGTACGCGTGCCTGCGCGCCGCGCCGGAGTTCTACGCCGCCCACCGGGCCGACCCGAGCCCCTTCTACAGCGATCGGGTCATCCACTCCCCCGGCGTCCCGGTCTTCCGCGACGACCGGGGCGCTCTGCTGGACGACTGGTACGAGGTCGGCTTCCTGACCTCGGCCGCGCCCAACGCCGGGGTGATCGCCCAGCGCACGCCCGAGCTGGTGGCCGCCGTGCCCAAGGCGCTGGCCGCGCGCGCCGGGCGGGTGCTGGAGGTGGCCGTCGCCCACGGGTACCGCCGCCTGGTGCTGGGCGCCTGGGGGTGCGGGGTGTTCCGCAACGACCCGGCGGAGGTGGCCGGCGCGTTCCGCGACCGTCTGACGGGCGCCGGGCGCTTCGCCGGACGCTTCGAGCGCGTCGTGTTCGCCGTGCTCGACCGGCGCGCGGACTCCCCCACGCGGGCCGCGTTCGCCGCCGCGTTCGGCACGGCCGCCGCCGCCTGAGGGCCGCCACAGCGCGCCGACGGCACCGGGCCCCGTCCCGGGGTGCGTTTCCGCCCCCGGGACGGGGCCCGGCCGGTCCGGTCCGGCTACGTGGCGGCGGCCGGGACGGGCGTGGCGTGCGGGCCGCACGTCACGTCCTGGCCGTCCACCTCGCCCGTGAGCAGGTAGGCGTCCACCCGGTCGTTGACGCACGGGTTCACCAGGCCGGTGACCCCGTGCGAGCCCGCGTCCTTCTCCGTGATCAGGCGCGAGCCCTTCAGCCGCTTGTGCATCTCGACGGCTCCGTCGTACGGGGTGGCGGCGTCGCGCGTGCTCTGCACGATGAGCGTCGTGGGCAGGCCCTTGGACGCGCCGACCTCCAGCGGGGTCCGCTGCGGGACGCCCCAGGTCGCACACGGCAGGTTCATCCAGGCGTTCGCCCAGGTCATGAACGGGTAGTCCCGGTGCAGCCGGGTGTTGTCCCGGTCCCAGGTCCGCCAGTCGCTCGGCCACTTGGCGTCCACGCACTCCACCGCCGTGTAGACGGCGTTGCCGTTCTCGGAGGCGATGTTGCCCGCGGTGTCGGACAGGTCCGGTCCCGCGGCCTCGACGAGCCGCTGCTCGTCACCGGCGAGGTAGGCGCTCCACACCGCGGCCACCGGGGCCCACGACGAGTCGTAGTACGGCGCGCTCTGGAAGAAGCCCACCAGCTCGGCCGGGCCGACCACCCCGCCGATCGGGTGCTTCTTGGCGGCCGCGCGCAGCGTCTCCCACTGCTTCTGGACCTTCGCCTGGGTGTCGCCGATGTGGTAGGTGGCGTCGTTCTTGGCCACCCACGCCGTCCAGTCCTTCCAGCGCGTCTCGAAGGCGATGTCCTGGTCCAGGTTGGCCTGGTACCAGATCTTCTCCCGCGAGGGGTTGACCACGCTGTCGACGATCATGCGGCGCACATGGGTCGGGAAGAGCGTCGCGTACACCCCGCCGATGTAGGTGCCGTAGGACACGCCGAGGTAGTTGAGCTTCTTCTCGCCGAGCGCGGCCCGGATGACGTCGATGTCGCGCGCGGTGTTCGGCGTCGTCAGGTACGGCAGCATCCAGCCGCTGCGCTCCTTGCAGCCCTGCGCGTACTCCTTGGCCAGCTTGCGCTGGGCACGCTTGTCCGCCTCGCTGTCGGGTACCGGGTCCGCCTTGGGCGCCTTGACGTACTCCTGCGGGTCGACACAGGAGATGGCGGTGGAGTGGCCGACGCCGCGCGGGTCGAAGCCGACGAAGTCGTACGCCTTCGAGGTCTTCGTCCACAGCGGGTTCTTGGTGGTGACCCGGCGCGGGAACTTCAGACCGGAGCCGCCGGGGCCGCCCGGGTTGTAGATCAGCGCGCCCTGGCGCTCGGCGGCGCCGCCGGTGTTGCCGATCCGGTCCACGGCGAGCTTGATGGTGCGCCCGTTGGGCTTGGCGTAGTCGAGCGGGACGGTCACATAACCGCACTGGATGGGCTTCTCCAGGCCCCAGTCGGCCGGGCAGTCCTGCCAGTCGATGCCCGCCTCGGCGGCCCTGGCCGCGGCGATCCGCACGCCGGCCGCCTCCGCCGCGCCGCCCGGCACCCTCCCCTTGGCGCTGGCCATGGGCGTGGCCAGCGCTCCGGCTACCAGCGCGCCGGTGAGCACGCTTCCGGCCGCGCCGAGCATTGCTGTCCGTCTCACGTAGGTAATCCCCCCTGCTGTGTCGCGCCGCGCGGGGCGGCGGTGATCACCGAGTGTCAGGAGGATCCTCGCGCCTCACCGACCGGTCGGTACAGGGCAAACCGGGGTTTCTTTGTCAACCCATGAACATCCCGCCATGCGCAACCCCTCGGCACCGGCCACCCCGTCGAACAGCCGCCGCAGCCGCAGCGCGTCCGGGGCCACGGCGGTGACCAGGGCGGCCGGGCCGGCGAGCGGGGTGAGGACCGCGCTCTCGCCGAGCGGCCGGGCGGGCGGGGACTCGTCCTCGAAGGCCGGGTCGACGAGGAGGAGTTGACCGGCCGCCCGGTGCCCGCCGAGGACCGCCCCGCCGTCCCACCCCGGCGCCCCGGGCCCGTAGCCGAACTCCTGGTCCAGCAGGGGCCGCCCGGCGCGGCGCACGGTCAGACGGCTCGTCAGCCGGCCCGGCGGCTCGCCGTACCGGCCGAGGACCTGCTCCTCGCGCAGCAGCAGGCGGGCGGTGAGGGCGAGTTCGACACGGCAGGTCATCCTCAGGTCGCTGCCGCGGGCGGAGATGAGCGGCTCGGGGAGCCAGCACAGCGTCGCGCCGTCGCCGACGGTGAGCCGGATGTCGTAGTGGGCGGGTTCGGCCGACCGGCCGGGCAGGGCGAGGGTGGCCGCCGCCGAGCCGACGCACAGCCGCGCCCCGGGCCCGGTCACCACCTCCAGGGCGATCCGGTCGCCGCCGAGCGGCCCGCTCATGGCCCCCACCAGGGTGACCCGCGCGGTGGCCCCCGCGCCGCGGGTCCGGCGCGGCGCCAGCGGCCCGTCCCCGGCGAGCACCGGCAGCGCGGTGCCGCCGCGCCCGTCCGCCTCGGCGGTGATCCGCGCGGTGGCGCGTACGCCCGACGCCGGGACGGAGGGGCGCGGCGCGGCGGGGGCGCGGCCGGGGGGACGGGTCACGCGGGGGCCGCCGTCCAGGCCGCGAGGCGCTCGCGCACCCAGTCCGCGATGGGCGCCACGCCGTCCTCGGCGACCAGGGAGGTGAAGGCGACGGGCAGGTCGCCGCGTTGGGCCCGCGCGTCGTGGGCCATCCGGTCCAGGTCGGAGCCGACGTACGGCGCGAGGTCGGTCTTGTTGACGACCAGGAGGTCGGCGGTGGTCACCCCGGGGCCGCCCTTGCGCGGGATGTCGTCGCCGCCCGCCACGTCGATGACGAAGATCTGCGCGTCGGCCAGGCCCTTGGAGAAGGTGGCGGTGAGGTTGTCGCCGCCGGATTCGACGAGGACGAGATCGAGCGGGCCGACGGAGTCCTCGAGGTCCTCGACCGCTTCGAGGTTGGCCGAGATGTCGTCGCGGATCGCGGTGTGCGGGCAGGCACCGGTCTCGACCGCCGTGATGCGCTCCGCGGGCAGGACGGCGTGGCGCAGCAGGAACTCGGCGTCCTCGCGGGTGTAGATGTCGTTGGTGACCACGGCGATGGACAGCTCGTCGCGCAGCGCGCGGCACAGCGCGGCGACGGTCGCGGTCTTCCCGGATCCGACGGGGCCGCCGAGGCCGACGCGCAGGGCGCGGCGGGTGCCGTCGGGGCGGCGGGGGCCGGCGGCGCCGTAGGTGTGGCGCCGGGGGTAGGTGCCCGCGTGGTCGTGGGGCTCGAGGGGGTCGTGGGGGTCGAGGTGCATGACGGCTCCGGGAGTCGGGGGCGCGGTTCGGGGCGGGGCTCGGGAACGGGGGGCGGGGGCGGGGGCGGGGGCCGGGGCCGGGCGCGTCGCCGCGGCGCTCAGGACGCGAAGAGGCGTACGGGCCAGGCCGCGTGCGCCTCGGCGGTGATGTCGAGCAGCGGCGCCGAGGCGGCGGGCAGCGCGTCCGGGCCCTCGTCGAGGGCCCGCCGGGCGGCCTCGGCGGCCCGCGCCGCGACCTGGTCGATGTCGGGGACGAGGCGGGCGAGTACGGCGGTGGCGTCGTACGGGTCCAGGCTCAGCAGCCGTACGGCGGCGGTCGCGGGCCCGCTGACCGACTCGTACGCGGCGATGTGCGCGGCGTCCGGCGGGCCGGCCCCGGCGGCGCGGGCGGGGAGGCCGAGGACGACCGGCTGGTGGGCGCCGCGCGGCCGGGCGGCGGCGCGGGCGTCGAGCCCGGGGCCGGGCCAGGTGGCCCGTGCGGCGCGCATCATCTGGCGGCCGAGCCGCCGCGCGGTGGCGCGCAGGGCGGGGGACGGGGTACGGGCGTCGGCGGCCTCGTCGAGCGCGAGCGGGTCGAGCCCGGCGGCGGCCGCGGCGGCGAGCCCGGCGGCCGTGAGCCCGGCGGTGTGCAGCCGGCCCCGGCAGAACTCCTCCAGGGTTGCCGCGTCCCGGATCCGGCCGGCCTCGACCGCGGCCTCGGTGCCCCCGGAGTGCGCGTGCCCCCCGGCGGGGAACCGGCCGTCGGCGAGGACGAGCAGGGCCGCCCGCGCGGCGGGGTTCCCGGGTGTCGTCGGCATGGTCACCCCCAGAAGAGGTCAGAAGAGGGTCAGATAACGCCAGAAGAGGTCAGAAAAGGAAGTAGCGCTGGGCCATGGGCAGTTCCACGGCCGGGGCCGGTTCGACCGGCTCGCCGTCGATGGTCACCGTGAAGGTGTCGGGGTCGACCTCGACGCGCGGGCGGGCGTCGTTCTCCCGCATGTCGGCCTTGGTGACGCCGCGCGTGCCGCGGATGGGGGCGAACCGCTTGCCGAGACCCAGCCGCTCCACCAGACCGTTGTCGAGCGCGGTCCGGGTGACGAAGTTGAGCGAGTTCCCGGCCGGGGCGCGGCCGAGGGCGCCGAACATGGGGCGGGGCAGCACCGGCTGGGGCGTGGGGATGGAGGCGTTGGCGTCGCCCATCTGGGCGTACGCGATCTGGCCGCCCTTGAGGACCAGTTCCGGCTTGACGCCGAAGAACGCCGGGTCCCACAGCACCAGGTCGGCGAGCTTTCCGGTCTCCACGGAGCCGATCTCCCCGTCCAGGCCCTGGGCGACGGCCGGATTGATGGTGTACTTGGCGACGTAGCGGCGTGCCCGGTGGTTGTCGGCCCGGCCGTCGCCGGGCAGGGCCCCGCGGCGGCGCTTCATGACGTGGGCGGTCTGCCAGGTGCGCAGCACGACCTCGCCGACCCGGCCCATGGCCTGGGAGTCGGAGGAGATGATGGAGATGGCGCCGAGGTCGTGCAGGATGTCCTCGGCCGCGATGGTGGTCGGCCGGATGCGGGACTCGGCGAAGGCGAGGTCCTCGGGGACGGCGGGGTTCAGATGGTGGCAGACCATCAGCATGTCGAGGTGTTCCTCGACGGTGTTGACGGTGTGCGGCCGGGTCGGGTTGGTGGAGCTGGGCAGCACGTTCGGCTGGGAGACCACGGTGATGATGTCCGGGGCGTGTCCGCCGCCGGCGCCCTCGGTGTGGTAGGCGTGGATGGAGCGCCCGGCGATGGCGGCGAGGGTGTCGCCGACGAAACCCGCCTCGTTGAGGGTGTCGGTGTGGATGGCGAGCTGGGCGCCGCTCTCCTCGCACACATCCAGACACGCGTCGATGGCGGCGGGGGTGGCCCCCCAGTCCTCGTGGATCTTGAATCCGAGGGCGCCGCCGCGCAGTTGGGAGCGCATCGCCTCGCGGGAGACGGTGTTGCCCTTGCCGAGCAGGCCGATGTTGACGGGGTAGGCCTCCAGCGCCTCGAACATCCGGGCAAGGTGCCAGGGGCCCGGGGTGATGGTGGTCGCCTTGGTGCCCTCGGCGGGTCCGGTGCCGCCGCCGACCAGGGTGGTGATGCCCGCGGCCAGCGCCTCCTCGACGACGGTCGGGGAGATGAAGTGGACGTGGGCGTCGATGGCCCCGGCGGTGAGGATCCGGCCGTTGCCCGCGATGACCTCGGTCTCCGGGCCGATGACGAGGTCGGGGTGGACTCCGTCCATGGTGTCGGGGTTCCCGGCCTTGCCGATGCCGGTGATCCGCCCGTCCCGCAGGCCGACGTCGGCCTTGACGATCCCCCAGTGGTCCAGGATCACCGCGCCGGTGATCACGGTGTCGGGGGTGCCTTCGGCGCGGGTGGCCCGGGACTGGCCCATGGACTCGCGGATCACCTTGCCGCCGCCGAAGACCGCTTCGTCCCCGGCGCGTCCGGGACCGCCCGCGCGGTCCTCCTCGATCTCCACGAGGAGGTCGGTGTCGGCGAGCCGTATGCGGTCGCCGACGGTGGGGCCGAAGAGGTCCGCGTAGGCGGCGCGGTCGAGCTCAGTCATCGAGGGGGCCTCCCGTCTCGCCGCGCAGCCCCGGCACGATCCGCTCCCCCGCGATCGGGACCAGGCCGACCTCGACGGGGATGCCGGGCTCGAAGCGCACGGCGGTGCCGGCGGCGATGTCCAGGCGCTTGCCGCGGGCGGCGACGCGGTCGAAGTCGAGGCCGGGGTTCGCCTCGGCGAAGTGGTAGTGGGAGCCGACCTGGACGGGCCGGTCGGCGGCGTTGAGCACGGTGAGACGGGTGACGGGCCGGCCCTCGTTGAGGCGGACCGGCTCCTCGGCGTGCAGGATCTCCCCGGGAATCACGGCGGACGCCCCTCCGTCAGGCTATGGGCTGGTGGACGGTGACGAGTTTGGTGCCGTCCGGGAAGGTGGCCTCGACCTGGACGTCGTGGATCATCTCCGGGATCCCCTCCATGACCTCGTCGCGGGTGAGCACCTCGCGGCCCGAGGACATGAGTTCGCCGACGGTGCGGCCGTCGCGGGCGCCCTCCAGGATGTGCGCGGTGATCAGCGCCACGGCCTCGGGGTGGTTGAGCAGCACGCCGCGGGCCCGCCGCTTCTCCGCCACGTCGGCCGCCACATGGATGAGCAGGCGTTCCTGCTCGTGCGGGGTCAGTCGCACGCTTCCCACCTCACACTCGTCCCCTCCCCCCGGGGCCCGTCCTCGAAGGGGGCGCCCGCTCGCGGCGCCTGGGGTCTGTCGGGAGCAGGGGCGCCCCCTGCTCCCGACAGACCCTGGTGCGGACCCTAGTTCCGCGGCGTTTCCGCCGCGTTAACTCGCGGGTGGACGGCGCTCCCCCGGCGGCGCCGGTCTCCGCCGCTCACCTGGGGCGCGGGTCAGCTCAGTGGCAGGAGCGCCCGTATACGCTTGCCGCCGCCGGGCAGCGCGCTCACGGTCACCTCGACGGCCAGCCTGCACACCATGGGCCAGCCGTGGCCGCCCGGCATGGCCGGGTCGTCGGGCGGACGTGCGGTGGGGAGGGCGTCGCTGGCGTCCTCCACCGTGATCTCCAGCCGCTCCCCCCGGATCACGCACCCGAAGACGGTGATCCCCCCTGCGTGGCGCAGGGCGTTGGTGGTCAGCTCGGAGGTGACCAGCAGCGCGTCGTTGAGGATCCCCGCGCTCACCGCCGGCCGGTGCCGACTGAGCAGCTTCCGCACGGCGTCGCGTGCCACCGCAGCGGTGCCCGGGCTGGTGCGCACCGACATGTGTTTGTCGACGGTGGTCACATGGCCTCCCTCCGGCGCGGTCCTTCGCCTCCCTCTCCGGCTTCCCTGTGACGCGGCGCTCACTCACCCGGCGTGCCGGACACACGGATCCACAGAATCATGTGCGAAGTCGTAGGCATAACCCGCGAATGACGGGACAGAAGCGCCTCATAAGCAATCGGCGACCGGCCCGGCCAGAGCAGGGAGGGGTTATGACGGTGCTCGCGGCGACCATGACCACGGCGAACGACACGACCAGCCTGACGGGATTGCCGCACGGGGTGGAACCGCGGAGCGTGGCGCCGAGGGACGCCCGGGCCCTGTCCAAGTCCCTCTTCGACCAGCTGAACAGCCTCGAGGAGGGCACGCACGAATACGCCTACGTGCGCAACACCCTCATCGAGATGAACATGTCGCTGGTCCGCTTCGCCGCGCGGCGCTTCCGCGGCCACGGCGACGAGATGGAGGACATCGTCCAGGTCGGCATGATCGGTCTGATCAAGGCGATCGACCGCTTCGACCTGTCCCGCGAGGTGGAGTTCACCACCTTCGCGGTGCCCTACATCGTGGGCGAGATCAAGCGGTTCTTCCGGGATTCGACCTGGGCGGTCCATGTGCCGCGGCGGCTCCAGGAGGCCCGCGCCGAGCTCATGAAGGCGACGGACGAACTCAGCTCGCGCCTCGGGCGGACCCCCACGGTGAGCGAGCTGGCGGCGCTGATGGACCTGTCCGAGGAGGAGGTCATCGAGGCGCGGATAGCGTCGAACGGCAAGAGCACCGCCTCCCTGGACGCCACCTTGAACGGCGACGACCAGGACGGGGAGGCCGTGCTGGCCGACTTCATCGGCGCCGACGACCCCGCCATGGAACTCGTGGAGAACTACCACGCCCTGGCACCGCTGATCGCCGAACTCGACGAGCGGGACCGCCGGCTGCTCCACATGCGGTTCGTCGACGAGCTCACCCAGGCGCAGATCGGCGAGCGGCTCGGCGTCTCCCAGATGCATGTCTCGCGCCTGCTGAGCCGGACCATCGCCCGCCTGCGCGCCGGACTGCTCACCGCTCGCTGAGGCGCGGGCTCGCGGGGTCAGTTCACGTCGATCCCGATCAGACAGGTGTCGTCGTCGGTGTCGGACCGCGCGTGCGTCAGCAGGAGGTCGAGGTGTTCCCCGAGCTCCGGCGGGGCCGCGCCGGCGATGGCCAGCAGTTGTTCGAGCGACTTCTCCACGGAGGTGTCCCGCCGCTCGATCAGCCCGTCGGTGTACATCATCAGCCGGTCCCCGGACGACAGGTCGATCCGGTGTTCCTCGTAGCGGGCCTCCGCGACGGCGCCGAGCAGGATGCCGCCCGGCAGCGGGAGGGCGGTGGCCTCCCCGTCGCGGATCAGCACGGGTGGCGGGTGGCCGGCCCGCGCCCACCGCAGCGTCTGCGTCACCGGGTCGTAGATGCCGCAGACCACGGTGGCCGTCACCTGCTCGGTGAGGTGGTGGGCGACGCTGTTGAGCCAGCCCAGCAGTTGGGCCGGGCCGCAGCCGGTGGCGGCCAGCCCGCGCAGCGCGTTGCGCAGGACCACCATGCCGGTGGCCGCCTCGATGCCGTGTCCGGCCACGTCGCCGACCGCGAGCAGCACCTTCTTGCCGGGCAGGACCACGGCGTCGTACCAGTCGCCGCCCACCAGGTGCCCCTCCTCGGCCGGGCGGTAGCGCACCGCCACGTGCAGCCCGGTGATGTCGACCGGGGCGGGGGACGAGGGCATGATGGCCCGCTGGAGCTGGAGGGCCAGGCGGTTGCGTTCCTCGGCCTGCTGCTCGGTGTCGGCGAGCTTGTCGCGGGTGGCCGCGAGGGCCACTTCCGTCCAGTGCTGGGTCGAGAAGTCCTGGTACGCCCCGCGCACCGCGAGCAGCCGGCCGGCCGGGTCGGCCACCGGCTCGGCGACGACGCGCATGTGGCGCATCGCCCCGTCGGTACGGCGGAGCCGGAAGGCCGTGGACGCGGAGTGGCGGTGGTGGAGCAGGGTGCGCAGGAACCGCCCGATGGCCACCGAGTCGTCCGGGTGCGCGTGTTCGGCCAGCCGCTCCAGGGGCACGGGGGCGGCGGTGGGCGGGCGGCCGAAGAGCGAGAAGAGCTGGCTGTCCCAGAGGATCTCCCCGCTGATCACGTCCTGCTGGAAGCCGCCGATGCGGCCGAGGCGCTGGACGTGTTCCAGCAGGGCGGCGAGCCGGGCGGCCTCGTTCTCCAGCCGCCAGCTGAGCAGCACCGCGTCGCCGTACCGGCCGATGCCGACGGTGGCGATCCCGGTGATGGACCTGTCGTCGGCCAGGGCGGTCAGGGCCGTCCGCTCGGCGCGGAACGGTTCGCCGGTGGCGTGGACCCGCAGGACGTGTTCGTACAGCCCGCCTTCACGGGCCGCGAGGGGGTACGCCTCCAGCAGCCGCATGCCCGTGATCATGGAGCGTGGCCGGCCGGCCGGGTCGGCGAAGCGCTCGTTGACGTACGCGATGGCGAAGTCGACCACGTGGTCGTGCCCGTCGAGCAGGGGCCGCAGCACCAGCACCGGGTCGAGCAGGCCGTCGGCGAGGTCCATCAGGGCGTTCTCCGGGACCACCGGGTCCTCGGCGGGGCCGGCCGCGGTGGCCTGGGAGTCGGGCAGGGTGTGGGCGCACAGGTCGGCCAGCGCGTTCAGCTGGCGGCCCACCGGAGCGGGCAGCGGGGGCCGCGGGTGGGGCCAGCACACCTCGAGCACGCCGAGGATGCGGCCGGCCAGCTCGGCCGGAAGCACGGCCCGGGCGCCGTCGCTGCCGTGGCGCTTCCCTATGCCCGGCACCTCGGCCGGCATCTGACCGAACCACTGGGGGTGGCGCTCGGTCACCACGCGCTGGGCGGGGACGCCGACGCCGGGCGGCACATAGCGCCAACGCGACGCCTCGCCCCGGGGGAAACCGGCGTGTCCCGCCAGCGCCAGGGCGCCGCCGGAGGTCACGGTCCACAGCGCCACCGCGCTCGCCCCGAGCGGGGCGAGCACCTGCTCGATGAGCGTGTCGACCACGGACTGGGGGTCCTCGGTGAGGGAGCCGGCCTCGGCCGACCGCAGCCGCAGCACGGCGGGCGAGGTGTGCTGCCCGCCGTCGTCGGAGGAGGTGGAGGGGCGGGAGAAAGCCGCGGCGACCTCGTCCCCGGCGGCCCCGTTGACGATGTCCGCGGCCAGCTCCAGCAGCGGCAGCCCGGCGGTCTCCGCCAGCTCCTCCAGATGGTGGGCGGCCTCCGTCGGGCCGCCGTGGCCGCGCTCGACCAGAATGCCGGTGGCGATGCCGACCAGGGCCCGCGTCTCGGCCGCCTCCTGTGACTCGGTGAGCTCCCGGCGCAGCCGCGCCACCGTGGCCGCCAGCGCGTCCAGGCGCTTCTCGCACTCGCTCACCGGTTCAACCAGCGGCGGATGCAGCTCACGAGCGCGTCGGCGTCCAGCGGCTTGGTGATGTAGTCGTTGGCCCCGGCGGCCAGCGCCTTCTCCCGGTCGCCCGCCATGGCCTTCGCGGTCACCGCGATGATCGGCAGGTCGGCGTACTCGGGCATGGCACGGATCGCCGCGGTCGCGGTGTGGCCGTCCATCTCGGGCATCATCACATCCATCAGCAGCAGTTCCACGCCCGGGTGCCGGGCCAGCGTCTCCAGGCCCTCGCGTCCGTTCTCGGCGTGCAGCACGCGCATGCCGTGCAGTTCGAGGATGCCGGTGAGCGCGTACACGTTGCGGGTGTCGTCGTCGACGACGAGGACCACCCGGCCGGCGAGGTCGGTCGGCGGGTCCGCCGGCGCCGTCCTGGCCTGCGGGACCTCGGGCGTGGCGGCGGGCCGGGCCGGGGGCCGGGCGTCGGGGGTCACATGGGCCGCGATGCGCCGGCGCAGCTCGTCCAGGCTCGGCAGCAGCTCCCACGGCCTGCCCGCGGACCACTGTGCGAGCTGCCGCTCCCAGTGGGGGTCCAGCGGCCCCGTGTGGTGGGCGAGCACCGGGATCCCTTCCGCGGCCGGGATCCGGCCCAGTTCCTCGAGGAACCGCAGGCCGACCTGGTCGGGCATGTCGAGGTCCAGGACCACGCAGTGGCAGGGCTCGGCGGCGAGGGCCGCGGCGGCTTCCTGCGGGCCCAGGGCCGTGCGCAGCCGCACCGGGACGGGCGCTCCCCCGTCCCGGTCGCGGTCCGCCGACCCGTCGACGACGCTCTCGGCCAGCAGCGACAGCAGGCCGCGCGGCCGTTCCTCGACCACGAGCAGACCGCGCCGCGCGGGCTGGTCGGCGGCCGGGGGTTCCTCCTGGCCGGCCTGCGGCGCCTCCAGGGCGGGCGGCGTGGCGGCGCCGGGGGTGGCCTTCCGTGCGATGGGCAGGTAGAAGCTGAAGGTGCTGCCCTCGCCGAGGGTGCTCGCGGCGTGTATCGCGCCGCCCAGCAGGCGGGCGATCTCCCTGCTGATGGACAGGCCGAGGCCCGTGCCGCCGTAGGCGCGGCTGGTGGTGCCGTCCGACTGCTGGAACGCCCCGAAGATGGCCTCGAGCTGGTGCTCGGCGATCCCTATGCCGGTGTCCACCACCCGGAAGGCGATCGCGGGACCGTGTTCGCGGACCTCCCGGGGCAGATCCTCGGCGGCGGGCGCGATGCGCAGCTCGACCGCGCCGGTCTCGGTGAACTTGACCGCGTTGGACAGCAGGTTGCGCAGGACCTGGCGCATCCGGATGTCGTCCGTGACCAGTTCCTCGGGGACGGCGGGCGAGACGCTGATGTGGAAGTCCAGGCCCTTCTGGGCCGTCAGGGGCCTGAAGGTGGCCTCGACGTAGTCGAGCAGACGCCGCAGCGGCACCCGCTCGGGGTGGATGTCCATCTTGCCCGCCTCGACCTTGGACAGGTCGAGGATGTCGTCGATCAGCTGGAGCAGGTCGGACCCGGCGGAGTGGATGACGCTCGCGTACTCCACCTGCTTGGGGGTGAGGTTCCGGGTCGGGTTCTGCGCCAGGAGCTGGGCGAGGATCAGCAGGCTGTTGAGGGGGGTGCGCAGCTCATGGCTCATGTTGGCCAGGAACTCCGACTTGTACTTGGACGCGAGGGTCAGCTGCCGGGCCCGCTCCTCCAGCTCCTGGCGGGCCTGTTCCACCTCCCGGGTCTTGGTCTCGATGTCGCGGTTCCGCGACGCCAGGAGCGTGGCCTTCTCCTCCAGTTCGGCGTTGGACCGCTGGAGTTCGTCCTGCCGTGCCTGCAGCTCTTCCGAGCGCGCCTGGAGTTCCGCGGTCAGCCGCTGGGACTCCTCCAGCAGCTCGTCGGTCCTGGCGTTGGCGACGATGGTGTTGATGTTGACGCCGATCGTCTCCGTGAGCTGTTGCAGGAAGTCCCGGTGGACGGGGGTGAAGCGGGTCACCGAGGCCACCTCGATGACGCCGAGGACCTGGTCCTCGACCGCGATGGGCAGCACGATCAGGCTGGACGCCTCGGCCGAGCCGAGGCCGGAGGAGACGGTGACGTAGCCGGGCGGGAGTTCGTCGATGGCGATGGTGCGGCGGCTGCGGGCCGCCTGCCCGACGAGCGACTCGCCGAGCCGGAACCGCACCGGCCGGTCCTCGTCCCCGGCGGGCATCCCGTAGGAGCCGATCAGGTGCAGCTCGACGCCCCGCGGTGTCTCCCGGGCGAGGTAGAAGCCGCCGTACTGGGCGCCGACCAGCGGCACCAGCTCGTCCATGACCGACTCGGCGACCGCCGTCAGCTCGCGCCCGCCCTGCATCAGCCCGGAGACGAGGGCCAGGTTGGTCTTGAGCCAGTCCTGTTCCTGGTTGGTGCGGGTGGTCTCGCGCAGGGACTCCACCATGGCGTTGATGTTGTCCTTGAGCTCGGCGACCTCGCCGGAGGCGTCGACCGTGATGGAGCGGGTGAGGTCGCCCTCGGCCACGGCGCTGGTGACCTCGGCGATGGCCCGCACCTGGCGGGTGAGGTTTCCGGCCAGCTCGTTGACGTTCTCGGTCAGCCGCTTCCAGGTGCCGTGGACGCCCTCGACCTCGGCCTGCCCGCCGAGCCGGCCCTCGCTGCCCACCTCGCGGGCCACCCGGGTCACCTCGGCGGCGAAGGAGGAGAGCGTGTCGACCATGGTGTTGATGGTGGTCTTCAGCTCCAGGATCTCGCCGCGCGCGTCGACGTCGATCTTGCGCGTGAGGTCGCCGCGGGCCACCGCCGTGGTGACCTGGGCGATGTTGCGCACCTGATTGGTCAGGTTGTTCGCCATGGAGTTGACGTTCTCGGTGAGGTCCTTCCAGATGCCCGCCACATGGGGCACCTGTGCCTGGCCGCCGAGCATGCCCTCGGTGCCGACCTCGCGGGCGACCCGGGTGACCTCGTCCGCGAAGGCCGAGAGCTGGTCGACCATCGTGTTGATCACTCCGGCGAGCGCCGCCACCTCGCCCTTGGCCTCGACGGTGATCTTCTGCGACAGATCACCCCGGGCCACCGCGGTCGCCACCTGGGAGATGGACCGCACCTGGCTGGTGAGGTTGGACGCCATGACGTTGACGTTGTCGGTCAGGTCCTTCCAGGTGCCGGAGACACCCCGGACGGTGGCCTGGCCGCCGAGGTTTCCCTCGGTGCCGACCTCGCGGGCGACCCGGGTGACCTCGTCCGCGAACGCCGACAGCTGGTCGACCATGGTGTTGATGGTGGTCTTGAGCGCCAGCACCTCGCCGCGGGCGTCCACGTCGATCTTGCTGGTGAGGTCGCCCTGGGCCACGGCGGTGGCCACGCGGGCGATCGAGCGCACCTGGGCGGTGAGGTTTCCGGCCATGAAGTTGACCGAGTCCGTCAGGTCCCGCCAGGTGCCGCCGACGCCGGGCACCAGAGCCTGCCCGCCGAGCCGGCCCTCGGTGCCCACCTCGCGGGCCACCCGGGTCACCTCGTCCGCGAACGCCGACAGCTCGTCGACCATCGTGTTGATGGTGTCCTTCAGCTCGTGGATCTCGCCCCGGGCCTCGACCGTGATCTTCTGCGTCAGGTCGCCCTTGGCCACCGCGGTGGCGACCTGGGCGATGTCCCTCACCTGTGTGGTCAGGTTTCCCGCCATGGCGTTGACGGAGTCCGTCAGGTCCTTCCAGGTGCCGTCCACGCCGGGCACCGCCGCCTGGCCGCCGAGCCGGCCCTCGGTGCCCACTTCGCGAGCCACCCGGGTCACCTCGGAGGTGAACAGCGCCAGCTGGTCCACCATGCCGTTGAAGACGGCGGCGATCTCTCCCAGGAGCCCCTCGTGGTCGGCCGGAAGACGGGTGCCGAAGTCACCGTCCCTGACCGCCGTGAGTCCGGCCAGCAACCGCCTCAGCTCCGGCTCCGCCACCGATCCGGTGCTCCGGGCCGTCGCGGCACGCGTCGTACGTCTTCCCGCGCCGGAACTCGCTGCCATGGTTCTCCGCCCCTCAAGTAGCGGTCCGCTCCTCGGGCGCCCCGCGCTCACGGGGTCCGGTGAGCCGTCGACACGGAAGTGATCAGGCGCTCCGAGCGTCATATTGCCACAGTTGCCGCCCAGCAACTATCGGCGAGAAGGGCCGCCACCGCAAAGACGGACCTGGCGGAAAGTGCTGGTGACAACTCCGGCCGGGCCCGAGGAGGGTGTGGTAAAGAGCCCGGGGCGGCCGTCAGGGGACGGGCCGGGCAAGGGCCTCGTCGACCGTGCCGGCCAGGGTCAGCACTCCCTCGGTCTCCGTGATCCTGAGCACATGCCGCATGGCCTCCGGCACGCCCGCGAGCACCAGCCGGGTCCCCGCCTGTCCGGCCCGGCCGTGGAGCCGCAGCAGCATATTGAGGCCGCTGGAGTCGCAGAAGGTCACCTCGCGGCAGTCGAGCACCAGCCGGTCGCCCTGCCCCGCCAGCGCCTCGCCCGCCGCCCGCTCCAGCACGGGAGCGCCTTCGAGGTCGAGCTCACCGCGCAGCGCGAGCACCTGCCCGGCAACGGCGTCGACCTGGAAACCACCGGACATACACACCACTCCAGCCTCGATGACCGCTCTCGGCCCCCTCCGGACGGTTCCCGGCGGCGGCCACACCCGCCCATCCAATCAATTGATCGACGTCACGGGCTACGGGGCCCGTCACACACGCACGCTTCTCTTATCGCAATATTTGTCGTAAGACAATTGTTGTCCTCGTGGTGCATAGAATGCGCGTGACGATCATCGCGGCGGCCCGTCCCGGCGCATTCGAGAAGCAGGACGATGTGGACAATATTGCTACGGTCGAGCGGGCTCTGCGCACAGCCGCACCCCATGCCCTGCTCGATGTCGTCACGACCGCCCTGGCGGAGCAGCACGGCGCCGAACAGGTCGAGCTGCGCCTGGCGGACTACGGCATGCGGTCGCTCCAGATCGTGGGGTCCGGGGCCGAGGACGCGGAGCCGGTGCCCGTCCACGGCAGCCCGCAGGGCCGCGCGTTCGGGTCGCAGGAGCCGCGCGTCATCGAGGACACCGCGCGGGGCATGGTGGACGTGCATCTGCCGATGACGATCCGCGGCGACCGCATGGGCGTCCTGTCCGTGCGGCTGCCGGCCGACCGCTACGCCGAGACGTCCCTCCCGGGCCTGCAGTCGATCTGCGAGGCGCTCGGCCACGAGATCCTGGTCGCCGAACGCGACACGGATCTCTACCTGTTGGCCCGGCGCGCCGTCCGGCTGACCCTGGCCGCCGAGATGCAGTGGCAGTTGCTGCCCGGGCATTCCTGCACCCGCCCGGAGTTCTCCCTCGGCGCCCACCTCGAACCGGCGTACGCCATCTTCGGCGACAACTTCGACTGGACCGCCTCGGCCGACCATCTGACCCTGACCGTCACCAACGGCATGGGCGAGGGCATCGAGGCGGCGCTGCTGACCAATCTGGCCGTCAACGCCCTGCGCAACGCCAGGCGCGCCGGTCTGGACCTCGCCGACCAGGCGAGCCTGGCCGACCAGGCGGTCTACGCCCATTACCGGGGCGCGGCCTACGTGTCCGTGCTGCTGCTGCGCTTCCACTTCGCCACCGGGCAGGTCGAGGTCGTGGACGCCGGGTCGCCCCGCCTGTGGCGCCAGCGGGACCGCGCCGTCGAGCCCGTCGAGTTCGACGCCCAGCTGCCGCTCGGCATGTTCGAGGACACCGTCTACGTCGCCGAGCACTTCACGGTCCGCTCCGGCGACCGGCTGCTGTTCGGCAGCGACGGGGTGTACGACACGGTCTCCCCGGCGGGTGAGCGCTACGCGGAGCGGGCGCTGGTGCGCGCCCTGGGCAACACCAGGCTGCTGCCGCCGACCCAGGTGCCGCAGGCGGTGCTGCGCGAACTGGCGGGCTTCCGCGGTGACACGCCGCTCGACGACGACGCCCTGGTGGTCTGCCTCGACTGGTACGGACGGGACGGCGGCGGACAGGCGGAGTAAGTGGGGCGATCATTGCCATTTGACAACTGTGCCCGGGTAACAACATTCTAGGGAGGCTCGTCCGGAGCCGGGGGCTGCTCCGGCGCGCCCCCCCGAAGGGGCGGCCTGTGGCACATGGCGGCCTGTGACACATGAGGGGTGGACCGTGGCGGATCGGGCGAGGGGGCGCTCGCGCCGGCACGAGACGGGGAGCTCAGGCCAGCCGCACCGCGCTGTCCGTCGGGTCCCGGCGCCGGACGGTGGCGGTCTCCTCCACCGCGTCCCGGAATCCCTTCAGCCCCTCCAGCAGCGCCTTGCGCGCGGTCGGGGTCATGGTCGCTATGGCGGCCAGCAGGGCCTCCTCCCGCCGGGCCCGCAGCTCGAGCAGATACGCCTTGCCGTGGGTGGTGAGCCGGATCTCCAGCTCCCGGCGGCTGACCGGGCTGGGCGCGCGCTCCACGAAGCCGAGTGCCTGCAGCCGGTCGCACAGCCTGCTCACCGACGAAGGGGCCGACCCCAAAAGCTCGCCGAGGGTACGGAGGTTGATGCCGCCCTCACGGTCGAGGCTGTACAACACCCGTAGCTGCGAAGCCGACACGGGAGAGGACGAGACGGCGTCGCGCCCCCGCTCCCACAGGACCTCGAGCAGTTCGATCACCTCGCAGGCCATGTGAGCGGCCTCGCGGGACCGGCGGTGCGAGGGTGTCGGATTCACGCCCATAACAGTGCACTCCGATTCAGCGTTCTCGGCCCCAGGCGCCGACCGTGCGCCTTGCGCCCGCTGCAACCATATCTCCGGCCCGCCGTCCGCCCCGGCGGGTGGTGAGGCCCCTCCCCCGGTCACCCCTCGCGGCCCGGGCGCCGTCCGCCGGCGCCCGGGCCGCGATGTTCCGCCGCGATGTCCCCGCGGTGCTCCGCCGCGATGCCGAACCGCCGCCGTTCACCCGGAGCGGACGCCGCCGGGCGCACTGCCGAGACCGTGCTGATCACCCGCTGTTCTTCCGCACCCGCCGCGGCCTGCTCGAGCTCCTCCAGTCTCCGCAGGTCGTCGGCGGAAACCAGGGCCACGAGCGGCTTCCCGTGCCGGGTCACCACCACGCGCTCGCCGCCGTAGACGACGCGGTTGATGAGCTCCGCGAGCTCTGCTCGGGCTTGCGTCACCGGAATCTCGTAGGCCATGCTCCCCATCTTAACGAGATGTACGTCCTGTACATTTTTTACGGACGAGCCGCCAGGACGCCTTCTGTCCGGACGCCGCCCGACAGCCACTGACGCCGAGAGGTGAGACGCGATGGAACGCCCGACCGCGCGCTACGTCCTGCCCGAGTTCACCGAGCGCACGAGCTCCGGGGTCCGCACCATGGACCCGTACTCGAAGCTCCTGTCCGAGCGCATCGTCTTCCTCGGCACCCCGATCGACGACACCTCGGCCAACGACGTGATCGCGCAGCTCGTCCACCTCGAGCACGCCGGGCCGGACCAGGACATCTCGCTGTACATCAACTCGCCCGGCGGCTCGTTCTCCGCCATGACCGCGATCTACGACACGATGCGCTTCGTGAACTGCGACATCGAGACGGTCTGCCTGGGCCAGGCCGCCTCCGCGGCCGCCGTGCTGCTCGCCGCCGGGACCCCGGGCAAGCGCTTCGCGCTGCCCGGCGCGCGGCTGCTCATCCACCAGCCGTCATTCAGCGAGCCCATTCAGGGCACCACCTCCGACCTGCAGCTCCAGGCCGAGGAGATGCTGCGCACCCGCGACCTGCTGGAAGAGATGCTGGTGCGCCACACCGGGCAGCCCGCCGAGCGGATCCGCGCCGACATCGAACGCGACAAGATCTTCGACGCCGAGGGCGCGGTGGCGTACGGGCTCGTGGACCGGCTCACCCTCAGCCGCAAGGGGCCGCGGGCGTCGAGCGGCGCGAGGTGACCGGCCGTGCTGCCTCCCGAACTGCCCCCGCTGCCCGCGCTCACCCGCGCGGAGGGCGCGTTGCTGGACGGCTATCTGGACGTGGTCGACCTGCTCGGCCGGATCAACCCGGCCCGCGGCAGCGACACGTACGGAGGGCTGCGGGCCGCGCAGGCCCTGGTGGGGAAGGCCACCGCCCTGCGGGACGCGCTGGCGCTGATGCACGAGCGCGGTGAGAGCCGGCTGCACACCGCGACCCTGGCCCGGGCCCTGCGGGTGCTGGACGGGGAGCGGCGCACCGAGCGCGTCACCCTTCCCCCGGTCGACTCACCCTGAGCCCGGCCCCGGCGCCGCCGGGGCGGCGGGGTGCCGCACCAGAGGCGGCGCGCGCCCCGTGCCGGGTTCACCCGTTCGGCCGCATTCCGGCCCCGGCCCGCCCACCGGCCCGGCTTGCGCGCGGCGCGCACGGCGTTCTCGTTCCGTACCCGCCGGGAGCGAGGCGGGACGAAGCCCCCGGGCCCCCGGCGCGGCCCGTCCCGGCCGGGGGCGTTCACCCGGACGGCCTCGTCGCGAGGGATGACACCACGGCGTGTCCTGGCTCGGAATCCCCGCCCGCCTGCGGCAGCATTCCCAGGACGACAGGACCCGCCGTGCCGGGCGCCTGGCCGGGCCCGGCCCGGTGGGCCCCGGCTGACGAAGGGGGTGCGCGATGGCTGCGCACATTCGAGTCCCCACAGTGGTATCCCGGGCCGGTGCCGTCTCGGCCCTGACCGTCGCGGCGGTCGGCGGCCCCGTGGCGGGGCCGGGAATACCGCAGCAGGCCGAGGCGGCCTCCGCCGCCGCGAAGGCGCTCCAGGTCGCCGCCTCGAAGAAGGGAGCCCCGTATGTGTACGGGGCCGCCGGCCCGAACCGCTTCGACTGCTCGGGCCTGAGCCAGTACGCGTACAAACGGGCCGGGAAGCCGCTGCCGCGCACCGCGGCCGCGCAGTACAACCGCACCCGCCACATCAAGACCACCTCCCGCCGCGGCGGCGACCTGGTGTTCTTCCACTCCGGGCGCAGCGTCTACCACGTGGGTCTTTACGCGGGGCGGGGCCGGATCTGGCACGCGCCCAAGCCGGGGACGGTGGTGCGGCTGGAGCGCATCTGGACCAAGAAGGTCTGGTACGGGCAGGTGCGCTGAGGCTCCGTCCGCGCGTGCGACGCGCGTGGGACGCGCGCCGGACGGGCGTGGGGAGGCCCGACTGTCGGTGGCCGCCGGTACGTTGGCAAGGTCGGGACGGCCGCCACCGCCGTCAGGGACCACCTCGCGAGGACGACATGTCGTATCCGAACCCCGTCCGGAACATCACCTTCGACGCCCATGACCCCTACGCCCTGGCGCGCTTCTGGCACGCCGTGACCGGTTACGCGCTGGAGGACAGCGAGCCCGGCGACGACGAGGTGGTGATCTCGTCGGGCCGGGCGGCGGCTCCGGGCCTGCTGTTCCAGCGGGTGCCGGAGGCCAAGACCGGCAAGAACCGTCTCCACCTCGACATCCAGCCGCCCTCGGGCACGCGGGACGCCGAGGTGGAGCGGCTGCTCTCGCTGGGCGCGCGGGTGATCGACGACCGGCGCACCGAGGACGGGCTCGGCTGGGTCGTCATGACGGATCCCGAGGGCAATGAGTTCTGCGTCGAGCGCAGCGCCGTGGAGCGCGGCTTGGTGGAACCGATGTGACGGACCCCTACGAGCCCCGGGGAGACGCGCGTAGCGTGAGCCGGTGTCGGCGGCAGGAGGGGGCTTGTGGTGACCGAGCAGTTCCAGGCGGACCGGACCTATGACCATGTGTACCTGGTCTTCATCGACACGGCCGGGTATTCGACGATCGTCCTGTCGAACCCGGCGGACCGCGCGGCGCACGCCTTCGACCTGCTGCGCGAGCGGATGCGCGCGCGGATCGCGCAGGTCGCGGAGGAGCGCCGGTGCGCCCGCAGCGGGGTGTGGAGCTGGCGGGGCGACGGCGGTTTCCTCGCCGTGCACGACGACAGCGAGAGCGTGGCCCGGGATGTGGCGCTGGAGGCGGCCAGGACCTTCCTCACCCTGGACCTGAGGCATCTGCGGGACGAGTTCGCGCGGGCGGGGGTGCGCGGCGAGCTGCATCTGCGCATGGCCGTGCACAAGGGGACGATCCGGCACAGCGGGGAGGGGCGGACCGGCACCATCCACTCCCCCGACATCAATCTGGCCGCGCATCTGGAGAAGGCGACGCCCCGGGACTGCCTGGCGATCTCGGAGGACGTCCACCGCACCGCGGGCCCGTACGCGGAGTTGTTCGCGCCGGTGGGGACCCATGAGGGCAAGCGCGTCTATCTGATGGCGGGGGACGGTCCGGCGGCGGGGGGCGGCGGTCCGCAGGCGGCGGCCAAGGCCTGGCTGGCGAGTCGCGGGCTGGCCGGGGGCACCGCGGTCCACGCCTACCCCGAGCGGCCGAGCTCCGAGGAGAAGGCGCGGCTGCTGGACGCGGCGTGCGAGGAGGTCCTCGACATGGGGACGGCGCTGCGCAGCTCGTCCAGCCGGCTGGTCACCAGCGAGCGGCCGGCCCGCTACCGCGACGCGGTCCTCGGGCTGCTGCGCCGGGGCGGCATCTACCGCTGCTTCCTGCTGGACCCGTCCTCGGACGCGGCGGCCACGCTGGCGCGGCAGTACCAGGAGGACATGGCGAGGAAGATCAAGGACTCGCTGGAGCGGTTCGGCCGGTTCAAGGAGCGCTACGGGGCCGAGGCGGAGGGGCTGCGGGTGTACCAGACGGACGCGTTCCCGGGGTTCTCCGCGCTGGCCGTCGACGTCCGGCGGCCCGACGGGCTGATCCTCTACTCCTCGTATCTGATGGGCACCAGTCCGTACGGGGTGATCGAACGCGGCGACATGCCGCACTATCTGATCAGCCCGGCGGCCGGGCCGGTGTTCGGGCGCATCCGGGCGCTGGCCGAGGCCCGCGACGCCGGCGGGTCGGTCGAACGCGTGCTGTGACCTGCGCGTATCTCGGGCCGTTCCGGTAACCCGAATGGACATGAACGACGAGGGTGGAAAGCCGGCCCGCCGCGAGACCCCGCTCGAGCGTGACGACCGCAATTTCGCCGAGCTGCTGCAGGAGCTGCGGGTCACCCAGACCGGGGTGCAGATCCTGTTCGCCTTCCTGCTGACGCTGGCGTTCACCCAGCGGTTCGGGTCCCTGGACAGCGTGCAGCGCGGCACCTACATCGCCACGCTCCTGCTCGCGGTGGTCGCGGCCTCGCTCTTCACCGCTCCGGCCGCCATCCACCGGGCGCTGTTCCGCCAGGGCGCCAAGCGCAGGATCGTCGATGTGTCCTCCCGGCTGGCGAGCATCGGGCTCGGCGTCCTGGCGCTGGCCTTCACCGGGTCGGTGCTGCTGGTCGTGGACGTGGTGCTGGGGCGGGGTCCGGGGATCGCCGCCGCGTCGGGCACCTTCGCGGTGTGCTGCGGGCTGTGGGGGCTGCTGCCCCGGCTGATCGGGCGGAGCCTCACCCCACGGGGACGGTCCAGGGCAGCGCGATCCACACCGTCTTCCCACCCTCGGGCGTCGGGATGACGGACACCTCGCCGCCCGACTCCGCGGCCAGCGATCTGATGATCAGCAGTCCCCGGCCGTTGTCCTGATGGGGGGCGGCGGGCAGCCGCTTGGGCCATCGGGGGTGGCTGTCGGTGACGCCGATCCGCAGCCGCTCCTCCCGCTCCAGCCGCACGTCCACCGTGAAGGTGGGCGACTGGCCCATCGTGTGCTGCACCGCGTTGGTGGCGAGCTCGGAGACGACGAGCCGTACGATGCCGACGGTCTCCGCGTCCGTCGGCAGACCCCATTCGGCCAGCACGCTCGTCACATATCTTCGCGCCGTGGTCACCGAGACCGGCGCGCTCGGCAGAGTGACGGATGCTTCCTGGTGGTCAGCCATGGCGACCCTGTCCCTTCCCTCCGGGGCGCGGCTGCGGACGCGTGTGAGTGGTATTGCCAAGCCAGTGAAGTCGTGGGCAGCCCCGGCGGCTCTAGCGTCAGAGTGCCATCGATGGGCGGTGCAACGGGTGCGATCCACCAAGTTATGCATATATCTGTCGCTCGAAACGGTGAACTCTGCTACGGAAGACCGGATTTGCGCGGCACACTGGCGACCGGGAATTCGGAGAAAGCCGAAAGGGGAAGTCATGCGGTACGGCCCTGCGGTGCGCCGCCGCAAGCTCGGCGCGGAACTCCGCCGCCTGCGCGACCTCGCCGGACTCACCAGCGGTGAGGCCGCGCGCCGGGTGGGCTGGCACCAGTCGAAGGTGAGCCGGCTGGAGACCGGGCGCAGCGGTGCGAGACCGTCCGATGTGGCGCGGCTGCTGGACGTGTACGAGGTCGCCGACCCGGAGCTGCGCGCGCTGCTGGAGGCGCTGTGCGGCGGGGGCGCCTCGGATCCGGAGGGGTCGCGGCGCGGCTGGTGGTACGCCTACCGCGATCTGCTGCCGCCCGCCTACCGGGACTTCATCAGCCTGGAGTCGGAGGCCTCGGCCGCCTCCACGCTGGAGACCACGGTGGTGCCGGGCCTGCTGCAGACCCCGGACTACGCGCGGGCGGTGACCCGGGCGGCGCTGCCGGATCTACCGCCGCCGCAGGTGGACACGTTGGTGGAGGTGCGGATCGCGCGCCAGTCGGTGCTGCGCGGGGCGCGGCCGCTGCGGCTGCACGCGGTGCTGGACGAGGCGGTGCTGCGGCGGGAGGTCGGCGGCCCGGGGGTGATGGCGGCTCAGCTGCGCCATCTGGCCGAGGTGGCGGCGCTGCCGCAGGTGCGGCTGCAGGTGTTGCCGTTCTCGGCCGGAATGCCCATTGGCATCACCGGTCCTTTCATTATTTTTTCTTTTTCGCACATTACTGATCTAGACGTTGTCGTTCTCGACCACTTGACGAGTAGCCTCTACCTGGAGCGGAAAGAAGACCTCCGGGCGTACAGTGCCGCGTTCGACACGCTGCGGACCAAGGCCCTGTCCGTCCGGGAAACATTGACCTTCATCACAAAAATCGGGGGCGGCGCCTGAGAGGGGCACCATGTCCACAACGTCCTGGTCCCTACCCTGCGATTCGGCACTGCGTGACGCGCATTGGCGGCGCAGCAGCTACAGCACCGGAATGAACAACTGCGTCGAGACGGCCGCACTTCCGCCCGGCCTGCTCGCCGTGCGCGACTCCAAGAACACGGCGGGCCCCGCGCTGTTGTTCGCCCCCACGGCCTGGGGCACGTTCGTCGACGCGCTCCGGGGCGGCGCGCTTCGCTCCGGCGCCGCCGCGCGCCGGAGCGAGAGCTGAGCCACGCGGTCGGGCGGCCGGCCCGGTCCGTACGACCGTGTCGGCCGCCACTGTCGGGTCCCTATAGAACGTAGCGGCGCCCATGCCCGGGCAGGGTGTGGCAATACACACACCTGGAACACGCGGTGTTGTGCCATCCCTACCTTTGCCCCGACCCCCGGGGCAGGGCAGGATCAGCTCCATGGAGCTGCTGAACACGCTGGTGGACAAGGGGCTGCGGCGCGAGCCGCCGACCCGAGAAGAGGCCCTCGCCGTGCTGGCGACCGCCGACGACGACCTGCTCGACGTGGTGGCCGCGGCGGGCAAGGTGCGCCGCGCCTGGTTCGGGCGGCGGGTGAAGCTCAACTATCTGGTCAACCTCAAGTCCGGTCTGTGCCCCGAGGACTGCTCGTACTGCTCGCAGCGGCTCGGCTCGCAGACCGGCATCCTCAAGTACACCTGGCTGAAGCCCGAGGAGGCGGCGGCCGCGGCGGGCGCGGGGGTCGCCGGCGGCGCCAAGCGGGTCTGTCTGGTCGCCAGCGGGCGCGGGCCGACCGACCGCGACGTGGAGCGGGTCTCCCGGACCATTCAGGCGATCAAGGAACAGCACGAGGACGTCGAGGTGTGCGCCTGTCTCGGCCTGCTCTCGGACGGGCAGGCGACGCGGCTGCGGGACGCGGGCGCCGACGCGTACAACCACAATCTCAACACCTCGGAGGCCACGTACGGGGACATCACCACCACCCACACCTACGCCGACCGGGTGACGACCGTCCGGCAGGCGCAGGCGGCGGGCATGTCCGCCTGCTCCGGGCTGATCGCGGGCATGGGCGAGACGGACGAGGACCTGGTCGACGTGGTCTTCTCGCTCCGCGAGCTGGACCCGGACTCCGTTCCCGTCAACTTCCTCATCCCCATCGAGGGCACCCCGCTCGCCGAGAAGTGGCACCTCACCCCGCAGCGCTGCCTGCGGATCCTGGCGATGGTGCGGTTCGTCTGCCCCGACGTCGAGGTGCGGCTCGCGGGCGGGCGCGAGATCCATCTGCGCTCGCTGCAGCCGCTCGCGCTGCACCTGGCCAACTCGATCTTCCTTGGCGACTATCTGACCACCGAGGGCCAGGCCGGCAAGGACGACCTCGCGATGATCGCCGACGCGGGCTTCGAGGTCGAGGGCACGGACACCACGACGCTGCCCGCGCACCGCGCCGACGCGCTCGCGGCGGTCGGGGCGGCCTGCGGTGGACACGGCGAGGCGGCGGCGGGCTGCGGCTCGGCGGGCGGCGGCTGCGCGCCGTGCGGCGACGCCGCGACGCCCGAGACGCCCGAGACGCCCGAGACGCCCGAGACGTCCAAGACATCCGAGACAGTGCCCGCGACGGTGCCGGCGGAGGCCGCGCCCGCCGCCGTCCCGGCCGCCACACCGGCCGCCGGGGCCCGCACCGACCTGGTCTCCGTGCGCCGCCGTGGCGCGGGCACGGACCTGCCGCCCAATGCCTGAGCCGCTGACCCCCGGCGAGCTGCTGGCCCTCGACCGGCGGCACGTCTGGCATCCGTACGGGCCGATGCCCGGCCGCCAGGACCCGCTGATCGTGGAATCCGCCGCCGGGGTACGGCTGCGGCTGGCCGAACCGGCCGAGGGCAGAAGCGAGTTGATCGACGGGATGTCGTCGTGGTGGTCCGCCGTCCACGGCTACAACCACCCCGTGCTCAACGAGGCTGCGCGCGGCCAGCTCGACCGGATGAGCCATGTGATGTTCGGCGGGCTCACCCACGAGCCCGCCGTACGGCTGGCCGCCCGACTCGTGGAGCTCACCCCCGAGCCGCTCCAGCACGTCTTCCTCGCCGACTCCGGCTCGGTCTCGGTCGAGGTCGCGGTCAAGATGTGCCTGCAGTACTGGCGCTCCCTCGGCCGCCCCGACAAGCGGCGGCTGCTCACCTGGCGCGGCGGCTACCACGGCGACACCTTCCAGCCGATGGCGGTGTGCGACCCGGACGGCGGAATGCACCACCTGTGGTCCGGGCTGCTGCCCCGTCAGGTCTTCGCGGACGCGCCCCCGCCCGGCTTCGACGCCCCGCCGGACCCCGCGTACGAGGCACATCTGCGCGACCTCGTCGCCCGGCACGCCCACGAGCTGGCCGCGGTCATCGTCGAACCGGTGGTGCAGGGCGCGGGCGGGATGCGCTTCCACTCCCCCGCCCTGCTGCGGGTGCTGCGGGAGGCGTGCGACGAACACGACGTGCTGCTGGTCTTCGACGAGATCGCCACCGGCTTCGGCCGCACGGGCGAGCTCTTCGCGGCCGGACACGCGGGCGTCAGCCCCGATGTGATGTGCCTGGGCAAGGCGCTCACCGGCGGCTATCTCACGCTCGCCGCCACGCTCTGCACGACCCGCGTGGCGGACGGCATCTCGCGCGGCGAGCTGCCGGTGCTCGCCCACGGCCCGACGTTCATGGGCAACCCGCTGGCGACCGCCGTCGCGCTCGCCTCGATCGACCTGCTGCTCGGCCACGACTGGCGGCAGGAGGTCAAGCGCATCGAGACGGGGCTGCGGGAGGGGCTGGCCGCCACGGCCGCGCTGCCCGGCGTCCGCGACGTCCGGGTCCTCGGCGCCATCGGCGTCGTCCAGCTCGACCACCCCCTCGACGAGGCGGGCATGGCGGCGACGACCCGCGCGGCGGTACGGGAGGGCGTCTGGCTGCGGCCGTTCCGCGACCTGCTGTACACGATGCCGCCGTACATCACGGGCGACGACGACCTGGCCCGCATCTGCGCGGCCCTCCACGCGGCCGCGCGGGCGGGCTGACCCCGGGTCCGCCCCCGCCCACTCGTACCCACACGACACCGAAAGGCGCGACCACATGCCCGTACTCATGATCAGCGGCACCGGCACGGAGATCGGCAAGACCGTCACCACCGCGGCCGTCGCCGCCACCGCGCTGGCCGCCGGCCGGTCCGTGGCGGTGCTCAAGCCCGCGCAGACCGGGGTCCGGGCGGACGAGCCGGGGGACGCGGCGGAGGTGGCCCGGCTGGCGGGGGCGGTCACCCAGGCCGAACTCGCCCGCTACCCGGACGCGTTGGGCCCGGCCACGGCCGCCAGGCGGGCCGGCCGCGCCCCGGTGCGCCCGTACGAGGTGGCCGAGGCGGCGGAGAAGCTGGCCGCCGGGCACGACCTGGTGCTCGTCGAGGGCGCGGGCGGGCTGCTGGTGCGCTTCGACGAGGAGGGCGGCACACTCGCCGACGCGGCCCGGCTGCTGGGCGCGCCCGTGCTGGTCGTCGTCCAGGCCGGGCTGGGGACGCTCAACACGACCACCCTGACGGCGGAGGCGCTGCGCGCCAGGGGCCTGGACTGCCCCGGCGTCGTCATCGGCAGCTGGCCCACGGCCCCGGACCTCGCGGACCGGTGCAATGTCGCGGAACTGCCCGGGGCGGCGGGCGCCCCGCTGCTGGGCGCCATCCCCCAGGGCGCCGCGGCCCTCCCGCCCGCCGACTTCCGCGCCGCCGCCCCCGGGTGGCTGGCCCCCCCGCTCGACGGGACCTGGAGCGCGGAGCGGTTCACGGCGGCGCAGGGCTGACCGGGGCCCCCGGGCCGGGCCCGGAGGCGACAGCGGGGCGGGGCGTACGCGATCAGGCGTACGCCCCACCCCTATGACCGCCGCCCCCTATGACCGCCCTGGGCCCTACCCCGCCGCCCGATAGGCCTCGGTCAGCTTCCTCACCGCCCCGGCCGCATCGCCGCCGAGCAGCAGATGGTCCGCCTCGGCGAAGGGTTTCGCGACCGTCGGGGTGATCTTCTGGCCGACCCGGTCCTGGACCATCAGCCGCGCGGCCGTCACGATCGCACGCCCCTTCGCAAAGTCCGCGCGCCCCTCCTTCCGGGCGGCTTCGGCCTCGGCCGCCAGCTCCTTCAGTCGCTCGGCGCCGTCCGCACGGGGCGCGCGGGTCGCACCGTCCGCGCGCAGCGCGCGGGTCGAGGTCGTCAGCCCCCACCCGTACGGGTACTGCGGGTCGTACGCCGCGTCGCCCACGTTGATCGGCAGCTGCGCCTCGGACCTGGGCCAGGTCACCGGCAGTTGCCCGGTGAAGGCCCGCTTGCCGTAGAGGACGTCCGCGACGCCGTCGCCCTCCGTGCCGGGCAGCCAGGACGCGACGAGGGCGTCGATGTCACCGAGCCGGTCGCCGAGGATCTGCGGGCGGCCGGAGACGATCAGCACCGCGCACTTCATGGCGCCGCACACCCTGTCCACCGCGGCCTGGTCGGCCTCGGACAGCCGCAGGTCATGGCCGTTGCCGACATCTCCCACCCCCTCCGCGTACGGGGTCTCGCCGACGACCACGACCCCGGCGTCGTATCCGTCCGTCGGGGCGGAGGCGTCCTTGGAGTAGGTGATGGCGGCGCCCCCGGCCCGCGACTGCGCCTTCCTCATGCCCTCCAGGATCGTGGTGCCCTGGGTGTTCCGGCCCGATGAGCCCTGCCAGGTGATGGTCCAGCCGCCGGTCTGGTTGCCGAGGTCGTCGGCGTTCGACCCGGCGACGTACACCTTCTGGGAGGTCTTCAGGGGCAGCACCCCGCCGTCGTTCTTCAACAGCACCTGCGACTTCGCGGCCGCCTCTCGGGCGACGGCGCGATGCCCCGCCGAGCCGATCCGGTCCAGGTTCGACCGATCCGCGTACGGCTTCTCGAAGAGGCCCAGCCGGAACTTGGCCGTCAGGATGCGGGAGACCGCGTCGTCGATCCGGGCCCGGCTGATCCGGCCGGCCTTCACCTCGTCGACGAGCGTGGTGTGGAAGGTCGCGTACGCGGTGGGCACCATGATCATGTCGACGCCGGCGTTCACCGAGGTGCGCACGTCGCTGGGGTAGTCGCCCGGGATCTGGTCGATGGCCTGCCAGTCGCTGATGACGAAGCCCTCGAAGCCCATCCGGTCCTTCAGCACGCCGTCGATCATCGCCCCGTCGGCGTGCATCTTGAGCGGTGCCTGCCCGTCGCCGAGGATGTCGAGCGAGGAGTACGAGGGCATGACCGTGCCCACCCCGCGGTCCACGGCCTCCTGGAAGGGCGCGAGGTGGATCCTCTCCAGCTCCTCGCGGGTGACCTTGGTGACGCCCTGGTCGATGGTGTAGCTGCCGGTGGTCGAGGACCCGAACTCGGTGCCGCCGTCGCCGACGAAGTGCTTGGCCGTGGTCAGCACCTTGTCGCGGCGGTCGAGGTCCTTGCCGCTCGGCGCGCCCTGCATGCCCTGGATGACCGTCTCCATCGCGGTGACCAGCGCCGGGTCCTCGCCGAACGACTCGTACGCCCGGCCCCACCGCTCGTCGCGCGACACGCACAGGCAGGGCGCGAAGTCCCAGGGGACGCCGGTGGCGCGCACCTCGGAGGCGGTGACCGCGCCGGTCTTCCCGGCCAGCCGCGGGTCGCGACTCGCGCCGAGGCCGATGTTGTGCGGCATGATCGTCGATCCGACGAGGTTGTTGTGGCCGTGGACCGCGTCCACGCCGTACACCAGCGGGATCTGGAAGCGGGTGGCCTGGGCGCGCAGCTGGAAGGCGTCCACCATCCGCGCCCAGGCGTCGGGCGTGTTGGGGGTGGGCACCGAGCCGCCGCCGGACAGCAGGGAGCCGAGGCCGTAGGCGGCGATGTCGCCCTGCGAGGTGAGGGCGTTGCGCTCGGCCTGGGTCATCTGCCCGGCCTTCTCCTCCAGGGACATGCGGGAGAGCAGGTCCTTCACCCGCTGCCGCACGGGGAGCTTCGGGTCGAGGTACGGCAGCCCGTGCGCGTCGATGACGATCCGCGGCGTCTCGGCGGGGGCCCTGGCGCCGGACACGGTGAGCCGCAGCGGGACGGTCTCGGCGGGTTCCGCGCCGCCGTCCCTGGCGGTGACCACCTCGACCGTGCGGGAGGTGCCGGAGTCGGTTCCGGCCGGGAAGGTCACGCTGCCCCGCACGGGCCGGTAGTCCTCGCCGGAGGTGGCGGTTCCGCCGTCGCCTTCGGTGGTGTAGTCGACGGTGACGGGTTCGTCGACGGGCGCGGAGCCGGTGGTGGCGACGGAGATCCTGACCCGGGCGGTCCTGCCCTCCTTCACCGGGTAGACGGCGGCGTCCGTGACGACCCGCGCCTTGAGCGACCCGTCTGCCTTGCCGGCGGCGGCCGCGCCGCCTCCGGTCAGGGGCAGTAAGGCGGCGACGACCGCCCCGGCGATCAGCGACGCCGCGGCGGAGCCGAGCCGGCCGCCCTGTCCCGGCTGTCCGGGCTGTCTTCGCCGGCTCCACGCTCTTCGCCGGCCCCACGGTCCTCGCTGTCCTCGCTGTGCGCGCTGTCCTGGCTGTGCGCCCTGTCCTGGCTGTGCACCGTTACCTGGCATCGCGGCTCCTTCGCATGAGCGGGCGGCGCGTGAGTCAACTCGCCCAGGAGGGGGCCGTCAAGAGTTGACGCCGCGTCGGGGGCCGTTCGGCTCAAAGCGGTGCCTGGCGGGATGTTTTCCTTCGGAGGCCGAATGCACGGCCCATGGATCCCTCAGGCGCTCCAGCGGCGCAGCTCGTCGGCGATCGCGTGGATGTCGGCGGTGCCGTCCTTCACCAGCCGGGCCAGGTCGCGGACGCGCTCCGGGGTGGTGGCGATCCTCAGCCCACTGGCGACGAGGTAGGCGTACGCGACGGCCGAGGCGAACAGTGCGTTCGACCGCTCCAGGGCGGGCACCAGCAGCAACAGCTGCAACAGTGCGGCGGCCCGGGTCTGCGGGTCGGAGTAGATGGGGGTGCCGAATATCTCGGCTTCGTGTCTGCTGACGGCGGCGACCAGCGCCCCGTAGTCGGTGACCTGGGGGTCCCCGGGGGTGCTGTGCTCGGCGATCATCAACAGCCAGGCGAGGTCGATCCGCACGTTCAAGAGCGCGCCTCGCCCTCCTTGCCGAACTCCTCGTCGAACACGGCCCGGTACTGCTTCATGAAGTCGGCGGCCGCCTCCACGAAGGTATGGCCCACCTCTCCGGCGTCCTTGCGGACGAGCTCCTCGATGTAGCGGTTCATGCTCATGCCCCGCTGCAGCGCGCGCTCGCGCGCCACCTCCGCGGTGGCCTCGTCGACCCGGACGTTCAGCTGTGTCTTCGCCACGGCCTCACGCTAGCGCCTATCCGCTAGCATCCACAAGCCGGGTCTCGTATCGCGGGACGGGGCGCAATCCCTTCGACACCGCGCCTGGCGCGGTGATGGGATCCCGCCATGAACGATCTCGCGATACGGGCCGCGGCACCCGAGGACCTCGACACCGTGCTGGCCTTCTGGAAGGACGCGGCGGAGGGCACCAGCATCAGCGACGACCGGGACGGGGTGGCCCGCCTGCTCGACCGCGACCCCGAGTCGCTGCTGCTGGCCGAGCGGGGCGGCGGGCTCGCCGGGACCGTGATCGCGGGCTTCGACGGCTGGCGCTGCCATCTGTACCGGCTCGCCGTGCACCCCGACCACCGGCGCCAGGGGGTGGCCAGCGCCCTCCTCCGGGCCGCCGAGGAGCGGTTCACCGCGCTCGGCGGGCGGCGCGGTGACGCGATGGTGCTGGACCGCAACGCCCTGGCCCACCACGCCTGGCGCGCGGCGGGCTACGCCCCGCAGCCGGAGTGGAGCCGCTGGGTCAAGCCGCTGGACTCCTGACGCCGCGCCCCGCTCGGCCGCCCCCGCACACCCTCGCGACTTTGCCGACCTTTTACCCAGGATCCGTCATGCATCGCCGCTCCGCGGCAACGTCGATGATGGCCCCGAGTGAAAGGTGTGAGCGTCCCCCCATGGGCGAGCCCCCCACAACCCGACATCGCGCGATCCGCCCCGCCCTGCCCGACCATGGGACTGGGGTGAACCGATGACCGAAGTGCTCCTCCTGGCCGTGGCGCTCCTGCTGGCCCTCGCCTGCGGCGGGTTCGTCGCGGCGGAGTTCTCGCTGACCACCGTCGAGCGCAGTGAGCTGGAGCGGGCGGTGGAGCGCGGGGACCGGGGCGCGGCCAGCGCGCTGAAGGCCGTGCGCGGCCTGACCTTCCAGCTCTCCGGCGCCCAGCTCGGCATCACCGTCACCAACCTGGTGGTCGGCATGCTCGCCGAGCCGTCCGTCGCCGCGCTGCTGGCCGCGCCGCTCGAGGCGATGGGCGTGCCGAGCTCGGCCGTCGGCTCGGTGGCGCTGGTCGTCGGCACGGCGCTGTCGACGGTCGTGCTGATGGTGGTCGGCGAGCTGGTGCCGAAGAACTGGGCCATCTCCCGCCCGCTGCCCGTCGCCCGGGCCGTCGCCACCCCGCAGCGCGCCTTCAGCGCCGCCTTCCGCCCGCTGATCGCCCACCTCAACAACACGGCCAACCGCACGGTGCGCCGGATGGGCCTGGAGCCCGCCGAGGAACTGGCCTCGGCGCGCAGCCCCCAGGAGCTGGTCGCGCTGGCCCGGCACTCCGCCCGGGAGGGCGCCCTGGAAGAGGACACCGCCGAGCTGTTCGTACGGACCCTGAACCTGCGGGAGCTGTCCGCGGAGAACGTGATGACCCCGCGGGTCCAGGTCATCGCGCTGGACGTGCGGGCCACCGTCGAGGACGTCGCCAACGCCACGCGCGCCACGGGCCTGTCCCGCTTCCCCGTCTACCGGGGCAGCCTGGACACGGTCGTCGGCACCGTCCACATCAAGGACGTGCTGGCCGTCGGCGCCGGGGAGCGGCCCCGCCACCCGGTGTCCGAGCTGATGCGCGAGCCCCTCTTCGTGCCCGCCTCGCTCACCGTGGACCGGGTGCTCGACCGGCTCTCGGGGGACCGCAGCATGGCCGTGGTCATCGACGAGTACGGCGGCACCGCCGGGGTGGTGACCCTCGAGGACATCGTCGAGGAGGTGGTCGGCGAGGTCCGCGACGAGCACGACCCGCACGAGAAGCCCGACCTCGCCCCGGTCGGCAAGGACTCCGAGGGCCGGGCGCTGTACGACGCGGACGGCGCGGCCCGCGTCGACCAGCTGGAGGCCATCGGCATGCGGGTGCCGCACGGCCCGTACGAGACCCTGGCCGGGCTGGTGGCCACCGAGCTCGGCCGGATCCCGGTGCGCGGCGACGCCCTGGAGGTGGCGGGCTGGGGCATCGAGGTGGCGGAGGACTCCGGCCACCGGGCCGCCCGCGTACGGTTGCGGGCGCCGTCGCCGGAGACCGGGGAGGACTGCGAGGACGGGGAGCACTGCGGGGGCGGGGGCCCCTCCGAAGGGAGGGACGACGGCGCGGACGGACGGCACGACGCGGACGGACGGCACAGCGCGGACGGACGGCACAGCGCGGGCGGACGGCACAGCGCGGGCGGACGGCACGGCGCGGGCGGACGGCACGGCGCGGGTGGACGGCAAGGCGCGGCCGCGCGGCACGACGCGGCCGGACGACAAGGCGCGGCCGCGCGGGACGGCACGGACGGACGGGACGGCACGGACGCGCGGCACGACGCGGACGGACGGCACGGCGGCGGCGGGCAGCACGGCGGGGGCGGCGGGGCCGCAGGCGACCGCGCCGACGGCGGCCCGGACGACGCCGACGGCCTGGACGACGGCGGCCGCTTCGGGCGTCGCTCGGGCGATGGCGAGGGGGCGGCCCGATGACGCTGCTGCAGTTGCTGATCGGCCTGCTCACGCTGGTCGCCAACGCCTTCTTCGTCGGCGCCGAGTTCTCCCTCATCTCGGTGCGGCGCAGCCAGATCGAGCCGCGCGCCGAGCAGGGCGACCGGCGGGCCCACGCCGTGCTGTGGGGGCTGGAGCACATCTCCGCGCTGCTGGCCGCGGCCCAGCTCGGCATCACGCTGTGCACGCTGGTGCTGGGTGCGGTCGCGGAGCCCGCCATCGCGCATCTGCTGGAGCCGGTCTTCCAGGCCGTGCGGCTGCCCGCCGGGCTGGTCCACCCGGTCGCGTTCGTGATCGCGCTGACCGCGGCGACGTATCTGCACATGCTGTTCGGCGAGATGGTGCCGAAGAACGTCGCCCTGGCCGAACCGGTGCGCTCGGCGCTGCTGCTCGGCCCGCCGCTGGTCGCCCTGGCGCGCGCCCTGCGCCCGGTGATCTTCGCCGTCAACGCGTTCGCGAACGGCCTGCTGAAGCTGTTGCGGGTGGAGCCCAAGGACGAGGTGTCGGCCACCTTCTCCGACGACGAGCTGGCCCGGGTGGTGGTGGACTCCAGCGAGGCCGGGCTGCTGGACGACCGGGGCGCCGAGCGGCTGCGGGACGCCCTCGAACTGGGCCGGCGCCGGGTGCGGGACGTGGTGCTGCCCCTGGACCGGGTGGTCTCCGCCCGGCTCGGGGTGACCCCCGAGGAGCTGGAGCGGCTGGCGGCACGGTCCGGCTTCTCGCGCTTCCCGGTGGTCGACGACTCCGGTCGCATCCTGGGCTATCTGCACATCAAGGACGCGCTGGACGCGGGCCCGCGGGAGCTGCCGTTCCGCCCCGACCAGCTGCGCCCGATCGCCCGGGTGCGGGCGCAGGCGGCGCTGGACGACGTGCTGACCGCGATGCGCGACAGCCGCACCCACCTCGCCGCCGTCATCGGTGCGGAGGGGCGCCTGGAGGGCCTGGTCACCATGGAGGACGTGCTGCGCGAGCTGGTCGCCTGACCCCGGCGCGCTCCGGAGGCGAGCCGCACCACAGAAGGCCGCACCACAAAAACCGCGCTACAAAAGCCGCGCCCCACAAGCCGCGCCCCGCAAAAAAAAGGGGGCGCGCGGCGCCTACTCCGCTCGGCGCGACTCGTGCGCGATGATGCACGCCTGCCAGTGGGCGAGCGCCTCGGCCTTGCCGCCGCCCCCTTCCTCCGCCACCGCGAGCAGCGCGTCGGCGGCCATCGCGGCCAGCCGGACGGCCACCCGGCACACGTCCCGCCGCTCCAGCGGGTCCAGCAGGGCGACCGCCCCCTCCCCGTCGTCGGCGAGCGCGGCGGCCACGATGGCCATGGTCGTACGGTCGCATTCAAAGGCATCCACGCCGACCAGACTGCCCCGATGTGCCCCCTCCGGAACCCGGCGCGGGCCAACCGAGGGATCCGCCGGGCGTGCGGGGCGGGCGCGCGGGGTGCGTCGCGCGGGCCTCAGGTGGGGCGGGTGCCGGAGGGGTCGTAGCGGAAGACGGTGTACTCGACCCGCCCGATGACCTTGGTCCGCGTGGTCCGCCGGTAGAGCTCGGGCGGCCGGAAGATGTTGTCGTCGTAGATGTCGGCGCCCGGCTCCAGGTTCCAGGTGGCGGTGGTGCCGTTGCGCGCCCCGCCCTCGAAGTAGATGTTGGTCATCCCCATGCGGCTCATCATGCGCGTACCCGCCTCCTCGCGCAGCCCGCGGGATAGGATCTCCCGCGCCATGGGGATGAACACCACCTACACCAGCTTCGTCGCGGTCGGCGACTCCTTCACCGAGGGCATGTCCGACGAGCTGCCGGACGGCACCTACCGGGGCTGGGCCGATCTGCTCGCGGCGCGCCTCGCGGCCCGCGCTCCCGGCTTCCGCTACGCCAATCTCGCCGTGCGCGGCAAGCTCATCGGGCAGATCGTCGACGAGCAGGTGGACGCGGCGGCGGCGATGGGCGCGGACCTGGTCACCCTGGTCGGCGGGCTCAACGACGTGCTGCGGCCCAAGTGCGACGTGGAGCGGGTCTGCGGGCTGCTGGAAGAGGCCGTGGAGCGGCTGGCGCCCCGCTGCGAGCAGCTGGTGCTGATGCGCAGCCCCGGGCGGCGCGGTCCGGTGCTGGCGCGGTTCCTGCCCCGGATGGAGCGGCTGTTCTCCGTCATCGACGAGCTGGCGGCGCGGCACGGCGCGATCGTCGTGGACCTGTTCGCCTCCGAGGCGCTCGGCGATCCGCGGATGTGGGCGGAGGACCGGCTGCACCTGAACGCCGAGGGGCACCGGCGGGTGGCCGAGGCGGTCTGGCAGGCGCTGGGGCACGAGCCGGAGGCCGACTGGGACGCGCCGCTGCCACCCGCCATACGCCCCGGCTGGGTCGCCCGCCGCACCGCGGACGCGCGCTTCGCCCGCGAGCACCTGGGGCCGTGGATAGGCAGGCGGCTGACGGGCCGCTCCTCCGGCGACGGGCGCCCGCCGAAGCGGGCCGAGCTGCTGCCGTACAAGGGCTGAGCCGCACGCGGCCGGGCGCCGCCACAGCCACGGCGCTGGCCTGCGCATACGGCCAGTAGACTGTCTGCTCGTGACTGCTAAGCCGCGCATCCCGAACGTCCTGGCCGGCCGCTACGCCTCGGCGGAGCTGGCCGTCCTGTGGTCCCCCGAGTACAAGGTGACGCTGGAGCGGCGGCTGTGGCTCGCCGTGCTGCGCGCCCAGAAGGACCTGGGCATCGAGGTGCCGGACGCCGCCCTCGCCGACTACGAGCGGGTCCTGGAGACCGTGGACCTGGCCTCGATCGCCGAGCGCGAGAAGGTCACCCGGCACGACGTGAAGGCCCGGATCGAGGAGTTCAACGCGCTCGCCGGGCACGAGCACGTCCACAAGGGCATGACCTCCCGCGATCTGACCGAGAACGTGGAGCAGTTGCAGATCCGGCTCTCCCTGGAGCTGGTCCGGGACCGTACGGTGGCGACGCTGGCCCGGCTGGGGAAGCTGGCCGCCGACCACGCCGAGCTGGTCATGGCCGGGCGCTCGCACAATGTGGCGGCGCAGGCGACGACCCTCGGCAAGCGCTTCGCGACCGCGGCCGACGAGCTGCTGGTGGCGTACGGGCGGCTGGAGGAGCTGCTGGCCCGCTACCCGCTGCGCGGCATCAAGGGCCCGGTCGGCACCGCCCAGGACATGCTGGACCTGCTGGGCGGCGACGCGGCCAAGCTCGCCGAGCTGGAGCGGCGGATCGCCGAGCACCTGGGCTTCGGGCGGGCCTTCACCTCCGTCGGCCAGGTCTACCCGCGCTCGCTGGACTACGAGGTGGTCACCGCCCTGGTGCAGCTGGCGGCGGCCCCCTCCTCGCTCGCCAAGACGATCCGGCTGATGGCCGGGCACGAGCTGGTGACCGAGGGCTTCAAGCCCGGGCAGGTCGGATCCTCCGCCATGCCGCACAAGATGAACACCCGCTCCTGCGAGCGCGTCAACGGCCTGGCCGTGATCCTGCGCGGCTACGCGTCGATGACCGGCGAGCTGGCGGGCGACCAGTGGAACGAGGGCGATGTGTCCTGCTCGGTGGTGCGCCGCGTCGCGCTGCCGGACGCCTTCTTCGCCTTCGACGGGCTGCTGGAGACCTTCCTGACGGTCCTCGACGAGTTCGGCGCCTTCCCGGCCGTCGTCGCCCGCGAGCTGGACCGCTACCTGCCCTTCCTGGCGACGACGAAGGTGCTGATGGGGGCGGTGCGGGCCGGGGTGGGCCGCGAGGTGGCCCACGAGGCCATCAAGGAGCACGCGGTCGCCTCCGCGCTGGCGATGCGCGAGCAGGGCGCCGAGCGCAACGAACTGCTCGACAAGCTGGCCGCCGACGAGCGGATCCCGCTGGACCGCGACCAGCTGGACGCGCTGATGGCCGACAAGCTGTCCTTCACGGGCGCCGCCGCCGACCAGGTCGCCACGGTGGTCGCCCGGATCGAGGAGATCGCCAAGCGGCACCCGGAGGCCGCGGCCTACGCCCCCGGGTCGATCCTCTGACGCGCGCGGGCAGCCCTCGATGACCCCCGCCGAGCTGGAAGCCGCCCGCGACCGCCTCGTGCCCGACGTGGTCGCGGCCGGCCTCCGCGTGCTGTTCTGCGGCATCAACCCGGGGCTGATGACGGCCGCGACCGGCCACCACTTCGCCCGCCCGGGCAATCGCTTCTGGCCCGTCCTGCACGCCTCCGGCTTCACCCCGCGCCTGCTCAAGCCGTCCGAGCAGCACGAGTTGCTGTCGTACGGCCTGGGGATCACCAATGTGGTCGCCCGGGCCAGCGCCCGGGCCGACGAGCTGACCGACGAGGAGTACCGCGAGGGCGGGCGGCTCCTTCAGGAGAAGGTCACCCGCCTGCGCCCGCGATGGCTCGCCGTCGCGGGGGTGACCGCCTACCGCGTCGCCTTCGGCGACAAGCGGGCCGCGATCGGGCCGCAGGAGCGCACCATCGGCAGCACCCGGATATGGGCGCTGCCCAACCCCAGCGGGCTCAACGCCCACTGGACCCTGGCCACGATGGCCGAGGAGTTCGCCCGGCTGCGCGCCGCCGCGTACGCCGACGACTGACGGGCGCTGGATACGGTTCGGAACTGTATGGCAGCGGCGTGGCCGGCGTCCGGCGCCGTTCAAAGGATCGGCGGCCTGCCTGCGCGGGTCAGCCGTACGACCGTGTGCCACCTCATCGGCGACCGCGAGCCGTGCCCGCCGCGCAGACCCTCCCTGAATCCCATGAGTGAGACTCGCAGTGCGGACCAACTGCGGGTACGCCACAAGGTGATGAGAATCCATGTGGCGAGGTTGAAGGGGATCAGGACGGTGGGCAGGTTGCGTCGGGCGAGCCAGACCCGGTTGCGGGCGTTGAGCCGGTAGAAGGTGTCGTGGCGGGCTGGGTCGGTCGCGGGGTGGTGGATGATGACGTCGGGCGTGTAGCGGCCGCTGTGTCCGTGGTCCCACAGGCGCCAGGCCAGGTCGATGCCCTCGTGGAAGAGGAAGAAGTGGCCCGGCCAGCCGCCGACCGCATCGAACGCCGAACGGCGCACCATCACGACGCCTTCGGCCATGACGGTGACGACGCCGGGGCGCGTGGGGTCCGAGGCGCGCAGCCGAGGTACCCAGCGGCGCAGGGTGGTGTGGTCGTCGGGATCGGTGATGCGCGGCTGTACGTACGCCAGGCCGGGCTCGCGCATGAACTCGGCGGCGAGACGGGACAAGGTGTCGGTGGTCGGCAGGTACGCGTCGTTGTCGAAGAAGAAGAGGTAGTCCCCCTTGACGTTGGCGGCGCCGATGTTGCGCCCTTCGGGAATGCCCACGTTCTCCGGTAGTTCGACGGTGCGCACCTCGGGCGGGACCTGCTCGGGAACACAGCCGTTGCCTACGACCACCACGTCCAGGTCGATACCCTCCTGGGCGAGGAGCGTGGCCATGGCCCGAGCGAGTTCCTCGGGCCGGTCGTTCATCGTCAGTACCACGGCGCCGACCGTGGGGCGCGGGGCGCCTGTGCTCACGAGGCGGGTCCTTTGCTGCTACAGGCTCGGTCTGATATTCGCCTGCCTGTCACCATCACGTCATGTTGCGGATGGCCTACCTTAGCGCTTCGTCGCCCGCCCTCTGTGGCACTCGCGCGGCGTTGCCGAGGGCGACCATGGCGGCCTCCAGCACCACATGCAGGGCGTTACGCGTTACGGGCGAGTTCTGGCGGCCGCGGCGGTCGACGAGGGAGTCGGCCACGGCGAAGACCGCTGCCGCATCGATGTTCCGGTGTTCGGCCACCGCGAATACCGCTGCGGCCTCCATGTCGGCTGTCAGGACGTCGGCGGCACCGTAGTGTGCCACTTCGGCAGCCGTCTCACGGTACGGCGCGTCGGTGCTCCATCCCGTTCCTCTGCGGACCTCTGTAGGGCGGGCACGCAGGATCCGCGCAAGAAAGCGCCGAGCTGTTCCAGCACCAAGGCGGCCACGGGAGCGCCGAGGCCAAACCCTCCGCAAATGCCGAGTATCCGGCTTTGACACTCCAGCACGCGCAGCTCCCCGCGCACCCGTCCCTCCAGTTGGCGTATACCCTCCTCCTGATCACCACGGACACCGAAGCGTGATACGGCACGGAATCTGTACGAGTTCCAAGGTCGTTCAGGAGCACTCAGAGCTGGGAGCGAGCAGCCTGGGCAAACGAATTTGTTGCGACTACGGTCCTGCGGAAGGCTGCTTCGGCGTTGGCCTTCTCGGCCGGGGTGATGTGCCTACCTATGTCAAATGAGGCAACCAGGCTCACTGCCGTAAGCGCATGATCATGGGCTGCGTCCGCGGCGGTACGAGCCATCTCGGTTACTGCTCCCGTACCTTCCAGCTCGACAGCGACGTGTGTTCTCCGCATGGACTGAATCAAGAGTACGACCTCTCTACTAAGGTCGGTGAGTTCTTCGGGAGTCACAGACGTAGGGATACCTTCTGCGCGGTCAATTGCTACGCGTAGGCATCGTTGTGCTGGGTCGTACAGCTCACGGAGGGCCAAGAGGAATGCGTGGTATGCCTCCCGGCGTGCTTGGTGTTTCTGTACACCGAATGTGGATCTCGCGGTAATTAAAGCGGTAGCTCCGGTTGCTACCGCGCCAACCATTGCCCCGTAAATGGCCGCAAGCCCTTGATCCATTCTGCCCTCCGTCGGGTGTCACTCAGTCGTACAGTAGCGGAGGCGGAATGGTGCCTGGTCCTGTTCCGAAAAGGTCTGAGCAACGCCGGAGGCGCAACGAGCCGACCGGGCCGACATTGGTGAAAAGGCGGCGGCCGGTAAGGCCCCTACCATCCCACGGGCGTCCGCCGACTGGCCCCCGGCATACCGTCCGACGGGACACCCTGGAGAGGTTCGTCCCGGCCGTGAGTGCCCATGGAGAGAGCGCGGTGGGCGACGCAACGGCCCGCCTGCCCCGGTTCCTCCGTACGGAGACAGCCATGCACCATGAGCTTTGGGAGTCGTGCGGCATGGACACCATGGAGGAGTTCCGAGAGGAGGCCCTGGTGGCTTACGTGGACCTGGACGCGGCCAAGCGGTACCGGAAGCATCACGCCACGGAGCTGGACGCCGTGCACAGCATCACGAACGTGGAGCTGGACACGAACCTGGAGCTGATCAGCTACTCCGACAACATCGACCGGTCCAAGTTCCAGTTCTGAGCCTGGGGACCAGCTCCCCGGCCCTGGACCCCTGTCTCCTGCGGGAGGCGGGGCCCTTCGTCGTATCCAGATCTACGCGGCCGGGTACCGGGCCAGGAGACTGGCCACCTCTGGAACGTCGCGATACTCCGTGAGTCGGCGGAGTGCCACGCGCGCACGATCGGCAGTGCGCTCCGACGCTCCCGCGGAGGAGAGCGAAATGACCCGCTCGGTAGCGGTTACTGCCTCTTCCGGTTCATTGGCGTCCGCCAGGGCCACGGCCAACCAGGAGAGGTATAGGGCCATCTCCCGCGTATGCGTGGCGTCGTACTGGCGCAGAACCTGTTGAAGGAGCGGGACGGCCCGGAGGGGGTGCCGTAGCTCCGTGTAGACCCGGGCGTCCATCACCTCCAGCTCCGCCGTGGATACCCAGTACGTCCAGGTGGGTTCCTCGGGCCCGTGATCGCTGGTGATGGCGTCGTGAGCGTTGTTCAGGGCCCGCATTGCCGGCTGAGCGTTTCCGGCTTTGGCGTGAGCCCAGGCCACCCGGTCCAGGAAGAGCGCGCGGGCCCGTGGCGGTGCCTCGGGGGCCCCCTCCGTGGCGGCCGTAGCCATTTCCACTCCCTCACGTTCGCGACCGGTGTTGGAGGCCATGTACGCGAGGGAGCCCAGAAGATTGCCCGCCAAGGTTGAGTCCCCGGCGTTGTTCGCAGCGGATAGTCCCAGGCGATAGATCCGCTCGGCCTCCGAATGCTGTCCTGCGTCGGTGGAGATCCACCCGCAGATTTGCGCCAGCTCCCCGATGGTGCGGAGAAGTTCGCGTCCCACATCGTCAGTGTGGGTGCTCTCCCGGTATAGGCAGACCGCTCCGCGTAGCTCCCGCAGGGCGGGACCGATGAGGTCCCGTCCGTACACCACGTCATCGGCCAGCCGGAGGGCATGGACCCGCTGAGCCTGGTCCCTGACGTCCTCCAGGCCGATTCTGCGGCCGGTTCGGTTGGCCAATTGGGTCAGAGGGTCCCCCCCAGGGAGAAATTCGCTCAGACATGCGGGAGGGGCCGCCCCGGACAGCGTCGATGCTTCGACCAGTTGGGCCGCCAGGTCAACAAGGGCCCTACCGGTGCCCAGTAACCGGTCCAGAGCTTCAGCCAGTTGTAGTGACGGAATCTGCTTCCCGGCGAAGACTCTGCTCAGATATGCATGATCAAAGTTAACCGCGCGTGCGGCTGCTCGAATCGACATACCGCGATCTTCTAAGGACGCCCGTGCGATGCGTCCAAATTCCCCGTCGTGGGCCATGGTGACAGGCTACCCAGTCACCACTCTGTCACCACCCTTTCACCAGGAGAAACTACCCGTCCGGGGAAGACTGTCAGCTACACAAGGACCCCCGCACCGGGGCGAACCGGCCGGGGGCATGGTCACGCTGAACAGGAGCGCAACAAGTGAAGGCTACTCGTCTACGTTTGCTGCCATGGCCTGGGCCCAACGGTCAGCGCGCGTACACGCCCGATGACTGCCCGGATGGCCGGATTGCCCGACTGGCCGATCGCGTAGAGGCAGAACAGCTCTCCACGGCGGAGGCTGTTCTCTCGCTCTCCAGGGGCATGCTGGGGACCGGTCTCCCCATTGAACCGGACGAATGCACCTACCTGATGAAGCGCCTGTCGGAGTGCCTGGAGGACATGATCCGCGTGGCGGAGTCCCGGGGTGGCCGACTCCCTGAGCCGAACCCGTTGGACGCGGAGTCGGAGAGCCTGGAGGGCCAGTCATGAGCCGACGCAGTGAGCCCACGCCGATGTCCGCTCCGCTTCCGGAGGGGTGGACGTACTTCCGGTCCAAGGGGTCACGAGTGCTGGGAGGCAGCGAGCCTCACTGGTACGCCACGGCTCCGTACCACATTTCGAGCCTCCCTGCGGTGGATGGCAGGGGCAAGCTGGATCAAACGGTCAGTGCGCCTACCTGGGCGGAGCTGCACCGACTGGTCACTGCACAGGTGGACAAGTACCACAAGCTGATGTCATGAGCGCTGACCCGTACGCGGAGACGCCGTACGCGGAGTCGCCGGATGGGTGGGGAAGGGCGCGCGCAGTTGCTAGTGCGCCGGGAGCGCCCGCGACTGCGGGCCCTGTACGAGAGCTGGGGATATGAGCACGCGGGTGAGAAATTGCCGTTCCCGGACTCACCGCTCTATGACGTGATGGTGCTCGATCTGAACCGAGCATGACGAAGGGCCCCGCCCTGCCTGGGCAGGACGGGACTCGCTGACCCGGATGTCACTACGCCGACGCCGACAGCCTTACGTCTGAGAGCAGGCGGCTCACCTCACGGTCTTCTCCCCTATCGCCGCGACCAGTTGCAGGGGCAGCTCGCGGTCCCCCTGGCCGATCCCGAGCCCTATCCAGCGCCCGCCGGTCCGCCAGCCGTACACCCGCCCCACATAGCCGCACAGCGAGGCCAGCGGCTCCGGGACCGGCTCCCCCATGGCCTGGCGCTCCAAGTGGTCGACGAGGTCGAGGACTTCCGGCTCGCCCCAGCGTAAGGACAGCACCTGGACGAGCGCCTCCAGCTCCGCCTCGAACTCCTCCTCGACCTCCATCAGGCGCTCCAGGTCCGCGTCCCAGAAGTCCTCGCTGACCAGGAGGTCGGCGACATGGAAGCCGGGGCCGCTCGCCACGGCCCCGGCCACGCCCGGCCGGTCCGGGAAGTCCCGGGCGCGCAGCAGGTCGATGGTCGCCAGATGGTCCGCCGTGCTGGTCATGGGCCCATTAAACAAGCGGGGTCCGACAACCGGGCCGGGCCCGGAACTTGGCCGCCCGTCAGGCGTCCCGGCGCACCAGGGCCAGCCGCCCGGCCCACACCGCGGCCGCCGCCCACAGCGCCAGCACGCCGAGCCCCGTCCACGCGCCGAGCGGGCCCTCGGGGGTGGCGTGCAGCACCTGCTGACCGGCCCGGTCGGGGAGGAACCGGGTGGCGGGCCCGTCGCCGAGCACGGGGGACAGGAAGCAGACCAGGGGGATGAGCAGCCCGAGCGCGCCGACCGGGCCGCGCAGCACGGCCGCGACGCCCGCGGACGCCACCGTGAGCAGCGCGAGGTAGATCCCGCAGCCGACCGCCGCGCGCAGCGCCCCCGGGGCGCCCGGGCCCACGCCCTGCTCGCCGAGCAGGGCCTGCCCGCCGAGCAGTGACGCGAAGCCGGTGACCAGGCCGACGGCGAGGGCGCACAGGCCCACGACGGCGAGCTTGCAGCCGTAGTACAGGCCGCGCCGGGGGACGGCGGCGAGCCAGACGCGGATGCCGCCGCCGGCGTACTCGTTGGCCACCGCGAGCACGCCGAAGCAGATGGCCGCGATCTGGCCGAAGTTCAGGCCGAAGAAGGAGAAGAAGACCGGGTCGAAGTTTCCGCCGTCGCTCTCCTTCCCGTCGTGGGTCGCGCTCACCAGCGCGGTGACGCCGGTGGTGGCCACCAAACCGCTGAGGAGGGCGATCATCAGGGAGGGCAGGGAGCGGATCTTCATCCACTCGGAGTGCAGCACCGCTTTGACGGACATACGTCTTCAAACCTCCTGCTTCGCTGTGTTCGCCGTCGTGTCCCCGGGCGCCGGCGCGGGGCGTGACGCGGTGAATTCGGCCCGGTCGGCGGTGAGCCGCAAATAGGCCTCCTCCAACGACGCCTTGTCCTCGGCCAGTTCGAGGACGGGGATGCCGTGGCGGGCGGCGAGGGCCCCGATGTCGTCCGGCGCGGCCCCGTCCACCGTCCAGTGGTCCGGCCCGTCCGGCTCCGCGGTCAGCCCCGCACGGGCCAGTTCCGAGCGCAGCCGCTCCGGCTCGGTGGTGCGCACCCGGGCCCGGGGCCGGCTGTGCTCCCGTACGAACGTCTCCATCGGCGTGTCCGCGAGCAGCCTGCCCCGGCCGAGCACGACCAGGTGATCGGCGGTCAGCGCGGTCTCGGCCATGAGGTGGCTGGAGACCAGGACGGTGCGGCCCTGGCCGGCCAGCCGTTTCATGAGGGTGCGGATCCAGACGATGCCTTCGGGGTCGAGCCCGTTGGCCGGTTCGTCGAGCATCAGCACCGGCGGGTCGCCGAGCAGCGCGGCGGCGATGCCCAAGCGCTGCCGCATGCCGAGCGAGAAGGTGCGGACGCGCCGCTCGGCGGCCGGGGCCAGGCCCGTCTCCTCCAGCACAGTGTCGACCCGGGCCGCCGGGACGCGGTTGCTGTGCGCCAGGCACAGCAGGTGGTCGCGGGCGGTGCGGGCGCCGTGGGCGGCCCCCGCGTCCAGCAGCGCGCCGACGTGGCGCAGCGGCTCGTCGAGTTCGCGGTACGGGCGGCCGCCGAGGGTCGCGGTGCCGGAGTCCGGCCGGTCCAGGCCGAGCACCATCCGCATCGTGGTGGACTTCCCGGCGCCGTTGGGCCCGAGAAAGCCGGTGACCCGGCCGGGCAGCACCCGGAAGGTCAGCCGGTCCACGGCGCGCACCGCCCCGTAGTCCTTGGTCAGTTGGTGTACGTCGATCGACGTCTGGCTGGTCATGGCCTCGACGGTGCCGTGCCGGGGCCGCCCGGGGCCTCCCCCGCGGGCGGGTTCCGGGTCCCCCGCGCGGGGGAGGGCGCGGGGCGGGCCGCGGGGCAGGATGGCCGATGTGTCGACGTCGCCCGCCGCCCAGGCCCTCCGTATCCCCCGCGCCCTGCCCCGCGCCGCCGCCCGCGCCGCCCTGGCCCCGCTGGCCCGGGCGGTCACCTACACCCGCTGGCTGCATCTGCTGACGGGGGCCGTGGTCGCGGCGGTGTGCGGGCTGGTCTACCCCGGGCTGTTCGGCGTCCGCCCGGTCCAGCTGCTGTGGCTGCCGGTGCTCCCGGTGGTCCCGCTGGTCGCCGTCGCGATGGTGCCGGCCACCCGGCTGGCGGAGGGGCTGCAGGCCCGGCTGCTGCTCGCCCCGGGGAAGCACGCGCGCCACGGGCGCGGCGACCTCGCCCCGCGGATCGCGGCCGCGCCGTCCGCGTCCCGGGGCGACCGGGCGCGCACCGCCCTGTGGCTGGTGCTGCGGCTGGAGGCCGGCTGTCTGATGACGCTGCTGAGCGTCCAACTGCCCGGCCTGACGGGAGCGCTGGTCACCGCCGCGGCCGGGGGCACGCCCACGCCGGTCCTGGGGGTGCGGATCACCGGCCACCACGGCTGGTACGCGCTGCTCGCCCCGCTCCCCCTGGCGGCCCTCATGGCGCTCGTGGTGGCCGCCGGGAACGTGATGACCGCGGCCGCCACCCGTCTGCTCGGCCCGTCGGCCGCGGAGCGGCTGGCCGCCCTGGAGGAGCGTACGGAGCGGCTGCTTGAGCACAACCGGCTCGCCCGCGAGCTGCACGACTCCATCGGGCACGCGCTCACGGTCGCGGTGGTGCAGGCGGGCGCGGCGCGGGCGGCGGGCACCCGGGAGTTCACGGACCGGGCGCTGGCCGCGATCGAGGAGACCGGGCGGCACGCGCTGGAGGACCTGGAGCGGGTGCTGAGGCTGCTGCGCGAGGACGGCGCCCGCGGCCCGGCCGACCGCCCGGGGCTGGCCGACGCCGAGCGCCTGCTGGAGTCGGCGCGGGCGGCGGGCTCGGCGCTCGACGCGCGGGTGACCGGCCCGCTGGAGGAACTGCCCGGCCCGGTCTCCCGCGAGGGCTACCGCATCCTCCAGGAGGCGCTGACGAATGTGCTGCGGCACGCGGGGCCGGTGCCGGTGGCCGTGCGGGTCGCGGTCGCCCCCGGCACGGGGGCGCTCCGGCTGGACGTACGCAACCCCCTCCCCGACCGTGCCGATGGCCCGGGCGGCCTCGGCGGGCCCGGCGTCGGCGCCGGGCGCGGCACCGGCCTGCGCGGCATCCGCGAGCGGGCGGCGCTGCTGGGCGGCGAGGCGGAGGCGGGCCCGTACGAGGGCGAATGGCGGCTGCGCGTGACCCTCCCCCCGAACCGCCCCGCCCGGGCAGGTGACCGCTGACGGGTGCCTGACGGGTGACCACGAGGGAAGGCTCCGGCCGAGCCCGCATTAAGGTGATCATGTGCCGATAAGCGTCCTCCTCGTCGACGACGAGCAGCTGGTGCGTGCCGGGCTGCGCGCGATCCTGGAGTCCCAGCCGGACATCCGGGTCACCGGCGAGGCCGCCGACGGCGCCTCGGTGGTGCCGCTGGTGCGGCGGCTGCGGCCGGACGTGGTCGCGATGGACGTCCGGATGCCGCTGATGGACGGCATCGAGGCGACCCGCGCGGTGCTGCGGGCGGTTCCCGATCCGCCCAGGATCCTGGTCGTGACGACGTTCGAGAACGACGAGTACGTCTACGAGGCGCTGCGCGCCGGGGCGGACGGCTTCCTGCTCAAGCGCGCCGGCCCCGCCGAGATCGTGCACGCGGTGCGCCTGGCGGCGGAGGGCGAGTCGCTGCTGTTCCCGGCGGCCGTACGGTCGCTCGCCGCGGCCCGCGGCGGCAACGCGCGCGCCCGCGAGGCGATGGAGCGCGCGGCCCTCACCGAACGCGAGGCCGATGTGCTGCGGCTGATGACCCGTGGCCTGTCGAACGCGGAGATCGCCGGCCGGCTGTTCATCGGCGCCGAGACGGTCAAGACCCATGTCAGCGCGGTGCTGGCGAAACTGGGCGCGCGGGACCGCACCCAGGCGGTGATCGCCGCGTACGAGTCGGGATTCGTATCGCCCGGCTGACGCGGCTCTCGCCGCGCCCCCGTCCAGCGGCTACCATCCGGCAACACGCACAGGAGAGGAGGCCCACGTGGGGCGGCTCACCGGTGGGGATCCCTCCCTGCTGCGGCGCATCAACTCCGCCGTGGTCCTGCACGCGTTGCGCGCGGCGACCGTGTCCCCCGACGGCCCGGAGCCCGGTGACGGCACGGACCCGGGCCCCGCCGCCGGCGCCGTCACCGACCCCCTCAGCGGCCCCCTCACCGACCTCACCGCCGACCGCGCCCCCGGCTGCGCCACCCTCACCGACCTGACCCGGGTGACCGGCCTGTCCCGCCCCACCGTGGAGGGCGTGGTCGAGGGGCTGGCCGCCGAGGGGCTGGTGGTGGAGATGCCCGCCGAGGAGGGCGGGGTACGCCGCCAGGGGCGCCCGGCCCGGCGCTTCCGCTTCCGGGCCGAGGCCGGCCACCTCCTCGGCATCGAGATCGGCGCCCACCGGGTCGCCGCGCTGCTCTCGGACCTCGACGGCCGCCCGCTGGGTTCGGCCGTGCGGGAGGTCTCCGAGAAGGCGTCGGCCGACGAGCGCCTGGAGCGGATCCGTACCGCCGTCGCCGATCTGCTGCGCCGGGCGGGGGTGGCCCGCTACTCGCTGCGGGCGGTGGGCGTCGGAAGCCCGGGCATCGTGGAGGCCGACGGCACCGTCCACCTGTGCACCGCCCTCCCCGGCTGGACCGGACTGCGTCTCGGGGAGCGCCTGCGCCGCTCCTTCCGCTGCCCGGTGCTCGTCGAGAACGACGCGAACACCGCCGCCGTCGCCGAACACTGGAAGGGCGCCGCCGTCGGCTCCGACGACGTCGTCTTCGTCCTGGCGGGCCTGAGCCCCGGCGCGGGCTCGCTGATCGGCGGCCGGCTCCACCGCGGCTTCGGGGGCGCCGCGGGGGAGATCGGCGCTCTCCATCTGCTGGGCCGCGAAGCCAGTCCGGAGGAAGTCCTCTCCACCACCGGCGAACCGCTCAATCCCCTCGACGAGGACCAGGTCGCGCGCGTCCTCGCCCTCGCCGACGCCGGTGACGCCCACGCCCGCGCCGCCGTGGACCGCTTCGTCCGCCGCCTCGTCCACGACGTGGCGGCCCTGGTCCTCGCCCTGGACCCCGAGCTGGTGGTGGTCGGCGGCTGGGCCACCGGCCTCGACGGCGTCCTCGGCCCCCTCCGGGACGAGCTCGCCCGCTACTGCCTGCGCCCGCCGCAGGTCACCCAGTCCCTCCTGGGCGAGGCGGCCGTCGTGACCGGGGCGCTCCGGCTGGCCCTCGACCATGTGGAGGAGGAGCTGTTCGCCGTGGAGTCCACGGTCACCGCCCGCCGGCCGGTCCGGTAGCGGCCGAAGGGCCACGGCCCGGCTGCTGGCGCTGGTCGCGGAGGACAACGACGCAGGGCGTCTGCCGGGCCGCATTCCGCTTAGCGAGTGTCAGCGCGCTTTTCGAGGCGGGTGCCGTGGCGAAGGGTGATCGACATGAGGTCGCTGGGAGTGTCCAGCTCCAGGCGGTGCCAGCGACCGCGGGGGACGATCACGGCGGTGCCTGCCTGCAACGGGACCATCTGCTCGGTGCCGCCGGGCCCAGTGGGACGGAAGTAGAGGCGGACACCTCCGGTCAGGCAGCACACCGCCTCCTCGGCCTCCGGGTGCATCTCCCAGTGGTCGGCGTGTACGTCGGCGTCGGCCTCCACGCGGAACGTCGCGATCTGCCAGGCGCCGGAGTCGCTGCTCGTCATCCGCCGTTCGGCAGCTTGGACGACGCCATCGGGGTGGATGTGCAGCGCCGAGGCGAACAGGTCGATGGGTGAGAGGGGTGACGTCGTCATGCCGGTGTTCCTTCCAGTCGGTTCTCTGCGGTGGTGGCGGGTTGCGGGCCAGGTGTTTCGGCCTGGCGGCGGGGCAGTACGCCGATCGCCACGACCGCTGCGAGCGCGAAAAGGGCGGCGGCGAGGGCCAGACCCAGGGCGTAGCCATCGTTGAGCGCGGCAGGGCTGGTGGCCGTGCCGGTGCGGTGTGCGGCGATGGTGGCCAGGGCGGCCAGGCCGATGCAGCCGCCGAGTTGGCGGGAGCTGTTCATGAGGCCGGAGGCCATGCCGGCCTCGCGGGGAGCGACGCCCGTAGTCGCGGCGGCGACGATCGGGGCTATGACCAGTCCGACGCCGACTCCGGTGATGACGCTAGGACCGAGTACGTCCGTGAGGAAGCCGCCGTCGGGGCTGACGCAGGCGAACCAGGCCAGGCCTACGGCGGCGAGCAGGGCACCGGGCACGAGGGCCGTACGGGGGGTGCGTGCCGCGGTGACGCGGGTCGCGACGATGCTGCCCGCGACCAGGCTCGCGGAGAAGGGCAGGAACGCGGTGCCGGTTGCTGCGGGGCCCATGCCGAGCACCTGCTGCATGTACAGGGACACGAAGTAGAACGCCGCGAACTGCCCGGCCGTGGAGAAGAAGACCAACACGTTGGCGCCGGCGACCCAGCGGCCGCGTAGCAGGCCGAGGCGCAACAGCGGTGCGGGGGTCCTGGATTCGGCGACGATGAAGGCGGCCAGGAGCGCGGCCGCGGCGCCGAGCGTCGCCCATGTGGCCGGGGAGCCCCACCCTTGGGTGTCGGTGCGAACCACCCCGAGCACCAGCAGACCGGCTCCACCGGTTGCCAGGACGGCGCCGAGCACGTCCAGCCTCTCGCGCCGGGCGGGGCGTGCTTCGGCGGGCACGCCTGCGAGAACCAGCGCGAGAGCCACCGCCACGATGGGCAGATTGATCAACATCACCCAGCGCCAGCCCGCGTACTGGGTGAGCAGGCCACCGGCCAGCACGCCCAGCGCTCCTCCCGCGGCGTTCACCCCGCTCCACACCCCGAGCGCGCGTACGCGCTGCGGGCCCTCGGGGAAGGCGGTGGTGAGCATCGCCAGCGTGGCCGGGGTGGCTGCTGCGGCTCCCAGGCCCTGACCGGCGCGGGCGGCGATCAGTTGCCAGGGGGCCTGGGCCAGCCCGCCCGCCAGCGAGCACAACCCGAAGAAGGCGAGGCCCAGCACGAAGAGCCGACGTCGGCCGTACAGGTCGCATGCGCGGCCACCCAGCAGCAGGAATCCGCCGAGCGTGAGCGCGTAGACGTGCACGACCCACGACAAGGCGAGTGGCGCGAACCCCAACGCGGTGCGCATTGCGGGCAGCGCGACGTTGACCACCGACAGGTCCAGGGCGACGGCGAACTGGGCGACGGCCACCGCCGCCAGTACCACTCCGGGCCGCCCCTGCGAGTTTTTATACATGTAAGGAAAATAGCCTTGGAGGATCACTGCTGTCGACACCTGGGGGATGATGAGGGCATGCCGCAACCATCCGCACCGCGCAGAACGCTCGGCCGACCTCCCCGTATCTCCCGCGAGGAGGTCGTCACAACTGCCCGCCGGATCGTGGACTCGGAAGGCGTGGACCGGCTGACGATGCGGCGGCTGGCCACGGAGATCGGCAGTACGCCGATGGCGCTCTACCACCACGTCCGCAACAAGGAAGAACTGCTCGTCCTGCTGCTGGACGACTACGCCGCGCGGGCGCTGCACCGGCCCGAACTGCCCGCCCAGCCTCGCGAGCGGATCGTCGTCGCTGCCGCCGCGATCCACAAAGCGCTCGCCGCCTGCCCCTGGATCGTGGAGGTGCTGACTGCCGACGACTTGATGTCCGCATCCGCCTTGTGGTTCGTCGAGCAGATCGTCGACGGTCTGGTCGCATGCGGACTGACCCCCGAGCGGGCCATACAGGGATACCGCGCGATCTGGTACTACACGGTCGGAGAGATCGTGGTCCGGGCGACAGCGGCCCGGAGGCGCACAGACGACGACCGCCCCACCTACCGGGAGCGGATCTTTGCCGATCTCGACCCGAGCGAACTACCCCGTCTGGCACAGGCCGCGGACCACTGGGCACCGCTGACCGCTGAGGACACCTACCTCGATGGGCTCCGCGCCATGGTGGACGGCCTTCTCGCTGCCCGCTGACGAGTCGCCCCGGGGATACACGCGCCTGGCCTCCGAGATGACTGGTCGATCGTAGGGACGCGGAATTGCCGGTGGGGCGGAACGAAATCATCCATTTCAAGCGGCGCGGAGATCGGCCGAGGAGGCACGATGAGCGGGACGTGGGCCGGGGTGCGGGAGCGCGTGCTCGCGCTGCGGAAGGCGCCGCGGTGGTGGGCCGTCTTCGGTGCCGACCACCCCGGTCACGGCCACGAGTTCGAGCTGCTGCCCGTCCTCACCGAGGAGCGGCTGCGGGACGTGGAGCGGTGGCTGGGGACCGGACTGCCCGAGGAGTACCGCACGTTCCTCACGGAGGTGGGCGCGGGCGGCGCGGGCCCCGACTACGGCCTGTTCCCGCTGCGGCCGCCCGGCCCCGGCACCCCGCCCGCCACCGGCCACTGCGCGCTGCCCTTCCGCCCGGGGCTCACGGCCGAGCTGGAGGAGCACGAGGAGGCGGAGCCCCGGCGGGAGGACCACCCGGACGACGAGACCTTCGCCGCCGCGTACGCCGCCTGGGACACCCGCCGCGACGAGCTGAACGACGCCCTGACCGAGGGCACCCTCTGCGTCGGCTCCCAGGGCTGCGCGTACTACTCGCTCCTCGTGGTCACGGGCCCGTACCGCGGCACCATGTGGGACGACGTACGGGCCGTCGGCGAGGGCGTGGTGCCGATCGAGCCGCGGGGCCGGACGGGGCCGGTCACCTTCGCCGAGTGGTACCTCGACTGGCTCGACCACGCGGAGCGGCGCGCCTGGGACACGACGACCGAACCCCCGCCACGCCTTCGGTTCATCCCCGACCGCGCGGACGGGTGACGGGGACCACGGCCTGCCGGGGCCCGGTGGCGTTATGCTGCGCTCATGCTTCTTTCGCCGTGTCTCAGCTGGTGGCGCTCCTCTTAGGAGCGGCCGCCTCTCAGACGTGGAAAGGGCCGTTCGGACGGACGGCCCTTTTTGTGTCCCGTGGAGCAGGGGGTGTCGTCTCGTCCGAACGGCGGCACCGACCCCCAGGAGACCTCATGGAAACCACCGTCCGGACCCCGGCTCCCCAGGCCCTCACCTCCGATTCCGCCGCCGACACGCTCGGGGTGTCCGCCGCGCGGGCGCGCAGCGCGGTGCTGGAGGAACGGATCCTCGATGACCCCGGGCAGTTCCGGGTGCTGACCGGCGACCGCCCCACCGGGCGGCTGCACCTGGGCCACTACTTCGGCACGCTCCACAACCGGGTGCGGCTGCAGGACCTCGGCGTGGAGATGTTCGTCATCATCGCGGACTACCAGGTCCTCACCGACCGCGATGTCGCGGACGACCTGACCCGGCACGTCGAGGAGCTGGTGCTCGACTACCTCGCCGTCGGCGTGGATCCGGCACGCGGCACCATCTTCACGCACAGCGCGGTGCCCGCGCTCAACCAGCTGCTGCTGCCGTTCCTCAGCCTCGTCTCCGTCGCCGAACTCGAGCGCAACCCCACGGTGAAGGACGAGATCGTCCACTCGCGGCAGGCCGCCATCAGCGGCCTGATGTTCACCTACCCCGTGCACCAGGCAGCCGACATCCTCTTCTGCAAGGCCAATCTGGTCCCGGTCGGCCGGGACCAGCTCCCCCACCTCGAACTCACCCGGACCGTCGCCCGCCGCTTCAACGACCGCTACGGCGCCGGCACCGCCGTCTTCCCCCGGCCCGACGCGCTGTTGTCGAGCGCGCCGCTGCTGCTCGGCACGGACGGCACCAAGATGAGCAAGAGCCGGGGCAACGCCATCACCCTGGCCGCCGACGCCGACGAGACGGCCCGGCTGATCAAGGGGGCGAAGACCGACTCCGAGCGCCGCATCACCTACGACCCGGCCACCCGCCCGGAGGTGTCCTCGCTGCTCCTTCTGGCCGCCCTGTGCCAGGGCCGGACCCCCGAGCAGGTCGCCTCCGACATCGGCTCCGCGGGGGCCGCCGCGCTGAAGAGGACCGTAACCGAGTCGGTCAACGAGTACCTGGCTCCCCTCCGGGCCCGCCGGGCCGAGTACGCGCGGGACCGCGGCTTTCTCCACCAGGTCCTGCGCGAGGGCAACGAGAGGGCCAACGCCGTGGCGGACGCCACCCTGGCCGAGGTGCGGGCCGCCATGAACAACCGCTACTGAACGGCGGCTTCAGCCCGCCAGGACCATGCCCGCGCCGTCCCCGAAGGTGAGGCGGCAGGTGTCGGCGCGGTACGTGGCGACGGCCACGGCGACCGTGCGGCCGGCGGCGGTGTAGCGGGTGGTGACCAGGAGAACGGGGGCGCCGGGCAGGCGGTCCAGCCGCTTGGCGTCGTCGGCGCGGGCGGAGCCCAGCTCGACGGACTGTTCGCGGCCTTCGAGTTCGACGCGGCGCAGCTCGCCGAGGACCGCGCGGGCGCGGGCGGCGCCGGGCGGGATGTCGAGGGCGGCGAGCCCGGGGACGGAGGCGGCCGGGACATAGAGCAGCTCGGCGGCGATCGGCTGGCCGTGGCTGACGCGGGTGCGGCGCACGGTGTGCACGGGGGTGCCGGGCCGGACGTCGAGGAGCCGGGCGATCGCGGCGGGCGGCGCGGCCTCCGCGCTGTCGACGGGCTGCCAGGCCGCCTCGTCGGTGTCGTCCCAGCTGTGGGCGCGGTCGCCGACCGCGACGCCCACGCGGGGCGGGGCGACGGTGGTGCCCACGCCGCGGCGGCGCTGCAACCTGCCCTCCAGCTCGAGCTGTTCGAGGGCCTGCCTGAGGGTGGCGCGGGCCACGCCGAAGCGGGCCGCGAGCTCGCGCTCGTTGGGCAGGATCTCACCGACGGCGAACTCCGAGTCGAGCGCGTCGCTGAGCACGGTCTTGAGGTGCCAGTACTTGGGCTCCGGCACCGTGTCGAGCTGCGTGGTCCCCACCCTGTCCTCCGCAACGGATCTGCGCGCTTACGCGTGCTCTGCAGTGCTCTGCAGTGCTCTGTATTGCGTGTTTCTTTATTAAAGGTTGTTGCAGTATCTGTAGCGACCATAAAGCGGCGCCTTGCCTTGGTCAAGACCAATTGCCTTGGTAAGGACCTATCAACGCGCCGCCTAGGATGCGGTCATGACGTCAGAGCCCTATCTCTCCGAGCTGTTCTCGCTGACCGACCGGGTCGCCGTGGTGACCGGCGGCAGTTCGGGCATCGGCCGGGCCATCGCCGTGGCGCTGGGGCGCGCGGGCGCGAGCGTCGTGGTGGTGGCGCGCAGGGAGGCCGAGTTGGCCGCCACCGTGGAGGAGCTGACGGGGCACGGCTGCCGTGCGGCCCGGGTGAGCGCGGACCTGGGCACCCGGGAGGGGGTACGGGCGGCGGCGGAGGAGGCGGTCGCCGCGTTCGGGGAGCCCGACATCCTGGTCAACAGCGCCGGGATCAACCTGCGGCCCCCGCTGGGCGAGCTGGGCGACGACGTGTGGGACACCACGATGGCGGTCAACCTGGAGGCGCCCTACCTGCTGGGGCAGCGGTTCGGCCCGGCGATGGCCGCACGGGGCTTCGGGCGGATCATCCACATCACCTCCCAGCAGGCGCACCGGGCGTTCGTGCAGAGCGGCGCGTACGGCGTCTCCAAGGGGGCGTTGGAGTCGCTGGCCCGGTCACAGGCCGAGGCCTGGTCGCCGTACGGGGTCACCTGCAACACGCTGGTGCCGGGGTTCGTGATGACGCCGCTCAACAGGCGGCTGTCCACCGACCCGGAGAAGGTGGCGGCGCTGGCCGCGCGCACGATGGTCGGGCGCAACGGGCTGGCCGAGGACTTCGCCGGCGCGGCGGTGTTCCTGGCGAGCCGCGCCTCCGGCTATGTCACCGGGCAGTCGATCTTCGTCGACGGCGGGTTCTCCGTTCACTGAGCCGCTCGTAAGCCGCTCCCCGAGCCCTTCACTGAGCCGCGCCGCCGGGCGTCCCCCCTGCCGGAGGTGCCAGGTGGGCCAGGTGGGCCAGCTTGTCGGGGTTGCGCACGATGTAGACGGCCTGGACCAGGCCGTCCGCGACGTCGAGGCTGAGGACCGTGTCGGGGCGGCCGTCCGCGAAGAGCACCAGCGCGGGGCCGCCGTTGAGCTCGGTGAAGGCCAATTCCGGGTGCTGCCTGGCGTCCTGGGCCACCGCCACCATGAAGCGGGCGATCTTGTCCGCCGTCTCCATGACACGCAGCGGCGCCTTGGACTTGCCGCCGCTGTCGCCGATCAGGCGTACGTCGGGCGCCAGCAGTGCGAGCAGTCCCTCGAGGTCGCCGTCCCGGGCGGCGGCCAGGAAACGCTCCGTCAGGTCGCGGCGCTGCGCCGGGTCCACCTCGAACCGCGGCTTGCGCTCCTCCACATGGCGCCGCGCCCGCCCGGCCAGCTGCCGCACCGCCGGCTCCGTGCGGTCCAGGGCGGTGGCGATCTCCCCGTACGCGAAGCCGAAGGCCTCGCGCAGGACGAACACCGCGCGCTCCAGTGGGGAGAGCGACTCCAGGACGACGAGCACGGCCAGTGAGACGGACTCGGCGAGCAGCGCCCGCTCGGCGGTGTCCGGGGCGGCGTGGCCGAGGTCGGTGACGAGCGGCTCGGGCAGCCAGGGGCCGACGTACGACTCGCGGCGGGACCGCGCCTGCCGCAGCCGGTCGATGGCGAGCCGGGTGGTGACGCGCACGAGGAAGCCGCGGGGGTCGCGGACCGTTTCGCGGTCGGCGCCGGACCAGCGCAGCCAGGCCTCCTGCACCACGTCCTCCGCGTCCGCGACGCGGCCCAGCATCCGGTAGGCCACCGCGGTCAGGAGGGAGCGGTGGTCTTCGAAGACGTCCGTCGCGGTGTCGGCCGCGTTGTGAGAGGTGGCCACGGGGGCCATCCTCCCACGCCCACCGGACGGCGGCCCGGGCGCTTCGGCTACGAGCGGCGGGGCACCGGCCGCGGTGCCCGCGCGCGGCCCAGCACCCCCGAGCCGAGGGCCACTCCCAGAGCGACCAGGAGGCTGCCCGCCGCCTGCGCCGTGCCGTAGCCGCCGGTGCCGACGAGCGGTGCGGTCGCGGCGGCGGAGACGGGGATCAGACCGGAGAAGAGGGTGGCCCGCTCGGCGCCGATCCGCTGGACGCCGACGTACCAGAACACGAAGCCGACGACGGTCACCACGGCCGCCTGCCACAGCAGTGCCGCCGCCTCCCCGCCGTCCGGGGCCCGCAGCCATCCCCGGCCGTCGAGCACCAGGGCGAGCAGCGCGGACTCCACGGCGGCGAGGCCGCAGGCCGCGGCGGACAGCAGCCGGGGGCCGAGCGGCCGCAGGACCGGGACGGCCAGCACGGCGAACCCCACCTCGCCCCCGAGCGCCGCCGCCGACCACAGCAGCCCGGCCGTGTCCGTACGCCCCCACCCCTGGACGACGAACGCGCCGGCGGCCACCGAAAGCGCCCCCACGACCACGGCCGGCGCCGGGTGCCGCCCGTCGAGCGCGGGCACGATCACCGCGACGACCACGGGCGCACAGCCGACGAACACCCCGGGCACCGCGGGCTCCGCGCTGCCCTCCGCCGCGAGCACGGCGAGGTTGAACCCGACCATTCCGACGGCCGCCAGCACGGCCAGCCGCGCCCACTGGCGCCCGGTCAGCTTCCGCAGCCTGCCCGCCACTTGCCCCTCGGGCGCCCGACCGTCCAGACCGCCGCGTCGGGCCCGGCCGCGCCATCCGGCGAGCGGCAGCAGCAGGGCACAGGCGAGGCCGTAGCGCAGCGCCTGGCCGCCCGCGTGGGGGTAGTCGCCGAGCACGCTGTTGGCGGTGAACGAGGCGCCCACCAAACAGCAGGCCACCGCCGCGAGCAGCGCCCCGAGCAGCCGGTGGCGCGCTCCCGCGCCACCGCCGGGGCGCGGGACGGGGTCCCCGCGCCCGGCGGCGGGGGCCACGGTGGGAGCCGCGGCGGAGCGGGTGGCGACCCGGGCCGCGGGGGCGCCCGGGTCCGGCACCGGGAGATCGTTTCGTTTCATGACGCCGACGCTAGGCAGCCGACCGGCACCCCTTAAGGTCCAATCCGATGGCTGATTCAGGGACCACTTCCGGTACCGCCGCTTCCGGTACCGCCGCTTCCGGTGCCACCGCCTGGCAGCTGCTGCTTCCCACCGCGTCCGCGCCGCCCCGCCGGCGCGGACGGACGCTGCAGGCCGCGCTGCGCGAGGCGGTGCGCTCGGGGCGGATCGCCGCCGGGACCCGGCTGCCGTCCAGCCGGGAGCTGGCGGCCGACCTGGGGGTCTCGCGCGGCCTGGTGACCGAGGCGTACGAGCAGCTGACGGCCGAGGGGTACCTGAGGAGCGCGCGCGGCTCGGGCACCTGGGTGAGCGGGGCGGCGCGGGCCGCGGCGGAGCGGGGGCACCAGGCGCCCGTGTCCGGCGGCGCGCCCGGGACCGGCTTCGTACCCGGTACCCCCGATCTGTCGCTGTTCCCGCGCGCCGCGTGGTCGGCGGCGCACCGCCGGGCCCTGGCGCGCCTCCCGCACAGCGCCCTGGGGTATCCGGATCCGCGCGGGCTGCCCGAGTTGCGGGCCGCGGTGGCGGGGCTGCTCACCCGGCGCCGGGGGGTGGTGGCGGACCCGGAGTGCGTGGTGATCTGCTCGGGCGTCGCGCAGGCCATGACGCTGCTGGGCTTCACGCTGGCCGGGCTCGGGCACCGCGCGGTGGCGGTGGAGGACCCCGGCAGCCCCGAGCACACGACGCTGCTGGCGGCGACGGGACTGACAGCCGTGCCGGTGCCGCTGGACGCGGAGGGGCTGTCCCCCACCGCCCTGGCGGCGTCGGACGCGCGGGCCGCCCAGCTCACCCCGTCCCACCAGTTCCCCCTGGGCGTCGCGTATTCGGCGCGGCGCCGCCTCGAACTGCTGGAGTGGGCGCGGGCCGTCGACGGCCTGCTGATGGAGGACGACTACGACGGCGACTTCCGCTACGACCGGGCGCCCGTCGGCGCGCTGCAGGGCCTGGACCCGGCTCGGGTCGCCTATGCCGGCTCGGTCAGCAAGTCGCTGGCCCCGGGGCTGCGGCTGGGCTGGCTGGTGGTGCCCGGCGGCCTCGTGGGCCCGGTCGTGGAGCGCAAGCGGACCATGGACCTGGGCAATCCGGCGCTCGACCAAGCGCTGTTGGCCGAGTTCATCGAGCGCGGCGACTACGACCGGCAGTTGCGGCGCTGCCGGCGCGCCTACCGGGAGCGGCGGGACGCGCTGGTCACGGCGCTGGCCGAGCACTTCCCCGGCACGGAGGTGACCGGGATCTCCGCCGGGCTGCACGTCATCGCGCGGCTGCCGAGGCGGTACGGGCCCCAGGACCGCTTCCTGGAGCGCGCGGCGCGGGCCGGGGTGGCGCTGCGCCCGCTCGCCGCCTACGGGCACCGGCCCGGCCGCGCCCCCGGCCCCACGCCCGCCGACGACGACGGGCGGGTACGTCTGGTGATGGGCTATGCCCATCTGCCCCCCGCCCGCATCGCCCGGGCCGTGGCCGCGATCGCCCGCGCCGGCGGCCCGGGCCTTCCCGGCACCCCTCGGTGAGTTGTTCACTGTCCGTTCGAACGCGAGGCATCTGGCACCGATAGCAACAGGACCGCACAGCGGTTCCATGAGCAACAGGAGGTTCGGCATGGCGCGGGATTCGGGCACAGAGATCGGGCGGCGGGAGGTCGGGCGGCGGCAGGTGCTGCGCGGTTCGGCGGCGGCCTCCGCCGCGCTGGCGGTGCCGACGCTGGCGTCGGCGGCGTGGGCGGCGCCCGCGCAGGCGCTGTCCGGCCGGCCGAGCGCCCAGTGGGGCGTACAGGTGGGCGATGTGACGACGTCCTCGGGCCTGGTGTGGGTGCGCTCCGACCGTCCGGCCCGGATGGTGGTCGAGACCTCCGCGACCGAGTCGTTCGCGAGGCCCCGGCGCTGGCGGGGCCCGCTGCTGGGGGCCGGCAGCGACTTCACCGGCACCACCCCGCTGCACGGGCTGCCGCCGGGCACCCAGGTCCACTACCGGGTGCTGCTGGCCGACCCGGACGACCCGCGCCGCACCGGCGAGCCGGTGTACGGCACGTTCCGCACCGCGCCGGCGCGCCGCCAGGGCGTGCGCTTCGTGTGGTCGGGCGATCTGGCGGGGCAGGGCTGGGGCATCAACCCGGACCTCGGCGGCTACCGGATCTTCGAGGAGATGCGGCGGCTGGACCCCGACTTCTTCCTGTGCAGCGGCGACAACATCTACGCCGACGGCCCGCTCGCCCAGAGCGTGGCCCTGCCGGACGGCCGCACCTGGCGGAACGTCACGACCGAGGAGAAGTCCAAGGTCGCCGAGACGCTCGCGGAGTACCGGGGCAACTTCCGCTACAACCTGCTGGACGCCAATCTGCGCCGGTTCAACGCGCAGGTGCCGACGATCGTCCAGTGGGACGACCACGAGGTCCTCAACAACTGGTACCCGGGCGAGATCCTCACCGACGCCCGCTACACCGAGAAGGACGTGAACGTGCTGGCGGCGCGGTCGCGGCGGGCCTTCAGCGAGTACTTCCCGATCAGCACGCTGCGCCCGGACGCGGACGGCCGGGTGTACCGGGTGCTGCGGCACGGCCCGCTGCTCGACGTGTTCGTGCTGGACTGCCGCACGTACCGGAACGCCAACTCGCCGGGCCGGCAGCCCGACGACGCCCAGGGCATCCTCGGCGCCGAGCAGCTCGCCTGGCTCAAGCGGGAGCTGTCGGCGTCGCGCGCGGTGTGGAAGGTCATCGCCTGCGACATGCCGCTGGGGCTCGTGGTCCCGGACGGGGCGACGGACTTCGAGGCGGTCGCGCAGGGCGACCCGGGGGCGCCGCTCGGCCGTGAGCTGCAGATCGCGGAGCTGCTGCGGCACATCAAGCACCGGAAGATCACCGGCACGGTGTGGCTGACGGCCGATGTCCACTACACCAGCGCCCAGCACTACGACCCGTCGCGGGCGGCGTTCAAGGACTTCGCCCCGTTCTGGGAGTTCGTCTCCGGGCCGCTGAACGCGGGCGCGTTCCCCGCGGTGAAGCTGGACGGCACCTTCGGCCCCGAGCAGCCCTTCGTCAAGGCTCCCACCCGGGCGAACGTCTCGCCGGCCGAGGGCTTCCAGTTCTTCGGCGAGGTGGACATCGACGGGCACAGCGGCGAGCTCACGGTCCGGCTGCGCGAGCTGGGCGGGGCGGTGCTCTTCACCAAGGTGCTCCAGCCCGGGCGCGTCGGCCAGTGAGCCGGGGGGCCGGGGCCTGTCCCGTGCGCGCCTGTCCCGTACGGGCCTGTCCGATGCGGGTGTTTCCGTACGGGCCTGTCCGCCCCGGCCCCATCCCTGGCGCCGCCACTTTCAACTGTTCCATTCCGGACAAAAACGGTTTCGTTCCGCAAATACCCTCTTAACCCATCGGTCACAAAGCGTTCGTGATCACGCAACACCGCTCCGCAAGGGTGGACGCATGACCCACGCGACCCCTCACGACCACACCCGGCGCTCCCACGGCTGGCGGCGCGACCTGGTGGAGCTGGCCGCCCGGTGGTCACGGCGCCACGGCTCCGGCCCCGCGGAGCCGGAGCCCCCGACCGCCACCACCGCCACCCCGGTCACGGACGCCCCGGTCACGGTCGTCCCGGACCGCGCGGGAGGCGAGGGCGACGGGGGCGCGTCCCGGGCGGACACCACCCTGTGGCGGATGCGGACGACCGTCCGGGACGAGCCGGGCACCCTCGCGGCGCTGTGCACCGCGCTCGCCCGTCACCGGGTCGACATCCTGGCGCTGCAGACCCACCCGCTCGGGGACGGCACCGTGGACGAGTTCCTGCTGCGCGCCCCCGCCGACCTGCCGCCCGCCGAGCTGACCCGCACGGTGACCGACGGGGGCGGCCGCGACACCTGGATCGAGCGGGCCGACGCCCACGACCTGGTCGACGCGCCGACCCGGATCCTGTCCCTGGCCACCCGCACCGCCCTGGACGCCGCCGAACTCCCCCTCGCGCTGCGCGCCCTCCTCGGCCGCTGCGCCATCCGGTCGCTGCCCGCCAGGTCCCTGGCCGGCCGCCCGCTGGAGGGGCTGCCGCCGCTCGAGGGCGTGCTGGAGGAGACCGTGATGCGGCTGCGGGACCCGTCCGGCGGCGCGATCGTCATCGAGCGCCCGTACCTCCCGTTCACCCCCACCGAGTTCGCGCGCGCCCGCGCGCTGGTCGAGCTGGACTCCCGGCTCGGCCCGCGCGTCCCGCGCCGCCGCGACGTCCTGACGCTGCCCGAGGGCAACGAGATCACCGTACGCCGCGCCGACACCCGCGACCTGGACGCGGCGCGCGCCATGCACCAGCGCTGCTCCGCCGCGACGCTCGCCCAGCGCTACCACGGCCCGGTCGGCGACGCCGACCGCTACCTCGACCACCTGCTGAGCCCGCGCTTCGGCCGCACCCTCGCCGCGCACACCGCCTCCGGACGGCTGGTCGCCCTCGGCCACCTGCTGTGGGACGGGGACGAGACCGAGGTCGCGCTGCTCGTCGAGGACGAGTGGCAGCGCCGGGGCATCGGCGGGGAGCTGCTGAGGCGGCTGGTCGCGATGGCCGCCGAGACGGGCTGCGCATGCGTCTACGCCGTCACCCGGTCGGCCAACACCGGCATGGTCGCGGCGATGCGCGCGCTGGAGCTGCCGCTGGACTACCAGATCGAGGAGGGCACGCTCGTCATCACCGCCCGGCTCTCCCCCGCGGTGATCCCCTCGAGCACGGGCTGACCCGTCGGCGCGGGTCCCGTCGGCGCGCCACTCATGGCCACGGGCCCCGTCGGCGCGGCTCTCGTCGGCGCGGGCCCCGTCGGCGCGGAACGATCTCGGTCAGGTACGTAACATCCGATGCGCGTGACGCGGCCCCTCCCTCCGTACGAGGATGGCCGCATGTCCGACACCAATGACGCATCCCTGCCCCGCCAGGTGGCCGACGCCTACGTCGACGCCCTCATCGAACTCGACCCGATCACCGGCACCTACCTGGGGGTGCCCGACAGCGCCCGGCGCCTGCCCGACTACTCGCCCGCCGGCCAGGAGGCGCTCGCCGACCTCGCCCGCGCCACCCTGGACCGGCTCGGTGAGGCGGAGGCACGACCCGGTGCGGACACCGACATCGAGCGGCGCTGTGCCCGGCTGCTGCGGGAGCGGCTGACCGCCGAGCTGGCCGTGCACGACGCGCAGGAGCACCTGCGGGCCGTCAGCAACCTCCACTCCCCGGCGCACGCCGTGCGCGGCGTCTTCACCGTGATGCCGACCGAGACCGAGGACGACTGGGCCGCGGTCGCCGCGCGGCTGCGCGCCGTACCGGCCGCCCTGGAGGGCTACCGCGCCTCGCTCGCCGAGGGGCTGCGGCGCGACCTGCCCGCCGGCCCCCGCCAGGTGACCACGGTCGTCGGCCAGCTCGGCGAGTGGGTCGGCACCGCCGGCACCGGCCGCGGCTGGTTCGCCGACTTCGCGGCCGGCGGCCCCGAGGCGCTGCGCGCCGAGCTGGACGGGGCGGCCGCCGAGGCGACCGCCGCCTTCGCCGCGCTCCGCGACTGGCTGCGGGATGTGTACGGCCCGGCGGTCCAGGGCGCGCCCGACGTCGTCGGGCGCGAGCGCTACCGCAGGTGGGCGCGGATGTGGAACGGCACCGACCTGGACCTGGACGAGGCGTACGCGTACGGCTGGTCCGAATACCACCGGCTGTACGCCGAGATGCGGGCCGAGGCGGAGAAGATCCTGCCCGGCGCCACCCCTTGGGAGGCGCTGCGCCACCTCGACGAGCACGGCCAGGCCATCGAGGGCGTCGAGGAGACCCGCGCCTGGCTGCAGGGGCTCATGGACCAGGCCATCGAGGCGCTGGACGGCACCCACTTCGACCTCGCCGAGCGGGTCAAGCGCGTCGAGTCGATGATCGCGCCGCCGGGCAGCGCGGCGGCGCCGTACTACACCCAGCCGTCGGTGGACTTCTCGCGGCCCGGCCGGACCTGGCTGCCCACCATGGGCGAGACCCGCTTCCCGGTCTACGACCTGGTCTCCACCTGGTACCACGAGGGCGTGCCCGGCCACCACCTGCAGCTCGCGCAGTGGGCGCACGTGGCCGACCGGCTCTCCCGCTACCAGGCCACGGTCGGCATGGTCAGCGCCAACGCGGAGGGCTGGGCGCTGTACGCGGAGCGGCTGATGGACGAGCTGGGCTTCCTCACCGACTCCGAGCAGCGCCTGGGCTATCTCGACGCGCAGATGATGCGCGCGGTGCGGGTGATCATCGACATCGGCATGCACCTGGAGCTGGAGATCCCCGCCGACTCCCCGTTCCACCCCGGGGAGCGCTGGACGCCGGAGCTGGCGCAGGAGTTCTTCGCCCGGCACAGCGGCCGGCCCGCGGACTTCATCGAGAGCGAGCTGGTGCGCTACCTGGGCATGCCGGGCCAGGCCATCGGCTACAAGCTGGGCGAGCGCGCCTGGCTCGCCGGGCGCGAGGCGGCCCGCAAGGCGCACGGGGACGCGTTCGACGCGAAGTCCTGGCACATGGCGGCCCTTTCGCAGGGCTCGCTGGGGCTGGACGACCTGGTGGCCGAGCTCTCGGCGATCTGACCCGGGCCTCGGGGCCGGGCCTGGGCGCGGGCCTCGGGGCCGGGCCTGCGGGGCCGGGCCTGGGCGCGGGGGCTGACTCTCGGCGCGGGGGCTGACTCTCGGCGCGGGGTCCGGCTCCCCGCCCGAGGTCCGGCTCTCCGCCCGGGGGCCGGGCGAATCGCCGTTGTGGAACGGCCGTCCGGCTCCCTAAGGCCGACTGCCATGAGCACCGCCGGCACCACCGTCTTCCTCTTCCCCTGCGATCCGCTCGCGCCGCGGCGCGTGGACCCCGAGTTCGCCGAGGAGGCGCGGGCGGCCCGCGCCTCGGGGGTGACGGTGGCCCTGATCGACCACGACGCGCTGCTGTCCCAGGGCGCGGCGGACGCGGTCGCCCGGGTGCCGCGCGACGCCGGGTCCGCGTGGTACCGCGGCTGGATGGTGCCGGCCGACCGTTATGCCGAGCTGTCCACCACGCTCGCCGACCGGGGCTGCGCCCTGCTCACCTCCCCCGAGCGCTACCGCGCCGCGCACGAGCTGCCCGGCTGGTACGACACCTTCGCCGCGCTGACCCCGCGCAGCGCGTGGCTCCCCTCGCCCCCGGGCCGGGTGCCGGCCGAGGCCGATCTGGCGTACCTGGCCGCCCGGCTCGGCGGCGGCGGCCCGGCCGTCGTCAAGGACTGGGTCAAGTCCCGCAAGCACGAGTGGCTCGAGGCCTGTTACGTCCCCGACCTGGCCGATACCCGCCAACTGGCCGCCGTGGTCGCCCGCTTCGTGGAGCTGCAGGACGAGTTCCTCACCGGAAGGGTGGTGTTGCGCGCGTACGAGCCGTACCAGCCGGTGGGCGAGGCCCGCGTCTGGTGGGTGGACGGCGCCCCCGCCCTGGTCGGCGCCCACCCCGACTCGCCGGGGCTGCGCCCCTCCCCCGACCTGTCGGCGGTGGCCCCGGCCGTACGGGAGTTGGGCTGCCGGTTCGTCACCACCGATCTGGCGCTGCGCGAGGACGGGCGGTGGCGGGTCGTGGAGGTCGGGGACGGTCAGGTCGGCGGCTTGCCCCGGGACGCCGACCCGGAGCCGCTGTTCGAGGCGCTGGCGGTGGCGGGCGCCCGCGGCGCGGCGGCTCGGCCGGCATAGCCATCCGGCAGGCCGACGGCACGTCAGGGCGACCGACCGCTCCCGGCGGTCAGCGCGCTGACCCGTGATGCCGCACCGTCGAGCCGTCCCGGCCCTTCACCACCTCCAGCCGCACCGGGATGCGCTGGCGCAGGTCGGCGACGTGGCTGACGATGCCGACCGTACGGTCGCGCTCGCGGAGCGAGTCCAGCACGTCCAGGACCTCGTCGAGGGTCTGCTCGTCCAGGCTGCCGAAGCCCTCGTCGACGAAGAGGGTGTCCAGCCGGACGCCGCCCGCCTCGTCCGTCACCACGTCGGCGAGGCCGAGGGCGAGGGCGAGCGACACGAAGAAGGTCTCGCCGCCGGAGAGGGTGGCGGTGTCGCGCTCGCCGCCGGTCCAGGCGTCGATGACGTGCAGGCCCAGGCCCGACCTGCCGCGGCCGCCCGTGCGCGCGTCGGAGTGCACGAGGGTGTAGCGGCCCAAGGACATGCGGCGCAGCCGGGCGCTGGCCGCGGCCGCGACCTGTTCGAGCCGGGCGGCCAGGACGTACGCCTCCAGGCGCATCCGGCGCTCGTTCTCGGCGGAGGTGCCCGCCGCGAGCGTGGCCAGCCGGGCCAGCCGGTCGTGCTCCTGGCGCAGCGGGGCGAGCCGCCGGGCGTCGGCCGCGGCTTGGGCGGAGAGCCGGTCCAGCTCCTGGCAGCGGGTACGGGCCGCCGCGTCCCGGGCCGAGGCCTCGCGCAGCAGCCGGGTGGCCGCCTCGGCCGCCGCCTCCGCGGCGGCGGGGTCCGCGCGGGGCTCCCGCGCGGCCGCGGCCACCTGCGGATCGGCCAGCTCGGCCGCGACGGCCGCGGATTCCGTCTGCCACTGCTCCAGTCGGTGCCGCAGCCCACTCTGGGCCGCCGCGGGCAGCACGGCGCGGGCCGCGGTGTGCGGCGTCTCGAAGCCCGCGCGGCGCGCGCCCTCGGCGACCCGCGCCCTCGCCTCCTCCAGCCGCCGCGCGGCGGCCTCGGTCTCCCGCGCCGTCTCGGCGGCCCGGGCCAGCAGCCCGGCGTGCCGCTCCAGCCGGGCCGCCCGCTCGGCCACGGTGGCGGTGCCGCCGCGGGCCCGCTCCAGCGCCTCCAGCAGCGCGGCCCGCTCCGCCACCAGGGCCTCGCGGTGCGAGGTGCGCGCCGCGGCGCGGCGCTCGGCCTCCTGCCGCTGGGTCAGGCGCCGGTCGTGCTCCTCCTCGGCACGGGCCAGGGCCTCGCGCGCGGCGTGGCCCCCGGCCGCGGCGCCGCGGGCCTCGGCGAGCGCGGTCTCCACGTCCGCCAGGGCCCGGTCCAGTTCGTCCGCCGTACCGCCGCCCGCGGTGGCCTCCGCGCCCGCCAGCGCCTCCCGCAGCGACTGCAGCCGCCGCTCGGCCTCCTCCCGCCCGGCCTCGGCCCCGCGGTAGTCCTCCAGCGCGGCCTCCTCCGCCGCACGGTCCACATGGCCGGCTCCCGGGCGCGCGGGGGCGGGGTGTTCGGCGGCCCCGCACACCGCGCACGGCTCGCCGTCGCGCAGCGCCGCCGCGAGTTCGGCGGCGATGCCGCGCAGCCGCCGGTCCTTGAGGTCCAGCCATCTCTCGTGGGCGGCGGCGGCCTCCTCGCGGGAGCGCAGCAGCCGATCCTCGGCCTCGGTCGCCTGCCCGGCAAGGAGGTCCCGCCGCCGGGCGGCCTCGAGCCGCTGCCGGGCGGGGGCGAGCTGCCCACCGAGCTGTTCGGCCCGGGTGGCGGCCTCCTGCGCGGCCTCGATCCGCCGCGTGTGCGCCTGGCGCACCTCCTCCCACCCGGCGAGCCACTGCCCGGCCTCCTCGGCCGCCTCCTCGTCGGCGCGCGCCTGTCGGTCGAGCCGCCCGACCTCGTCGGCCACCTCCCCCGCCCGCCGCTCGGCGCGGCGGGCCGCCCCCAGCGAACCGAGCTCCTCCCGCACCCGCCGCTCGGCGGCGGCCAGCACCGCGGCGTCCGCCCCTGCGAGCCCCGGCATCCCGAACCGCGGCCCGGGATCCGCGCCGCCCGTCCCGGCGCCCTCGCGGAGGCCCTGCCCGGGCACCGCGACTCCCGCCTGCCCAGCAGCAGCGCGCTCCTCGTCCGCCTCGGGGCGGCCCGAGAACTCCCCCCGCGCCTCCAGCCCCGCACCGGCCCCGCCCACGCGCGGCGCCTGCCCCGCACCCTGCCCTGACGCCACCGGCGCGTGTTCCGCGTTGTCGGCGGCGTGGCGCGGGCGCGGGAGTTCGGTCGGGTGAGGTACGGGGGCGTCGAGACGCAGGTCGGGGGCGGTCGCCAGGTCGGCGCGGGCGGCGCGTTCGGCCGCGGTGGCGGCGGCGTGGTCGTGTTCGGCGGCGGTGTGGAGTTCGAGGGCGGGGACGACGGCGTCGGCCGCGCGGGCGCGGTCCAGGCGTTCGCGGGCCAGGTCGTGGTCGGCGCGCTGCCGCTCCAGCTCTTCGGCGCGGTGTCGGGCCTCGGCGTGGCGGTGCTGGAGGCGGGCGCGCTCGCGTTCGGTGTCGGCCGCCCGGCGGGCGGCGTGGTGGGCGGTCTCGGCGGCCTGGACCGCGGCGAGCGCGATGTCCTGCCGCTCGCGGGCGGTCGTACGGGCGATGGCGGCCCACTCCAGGACGGCGCCGGCCAGCCCCGGTTCCCCCGGTGCGAGCTCCGGCAGCGGATGCTCCTCACCGCCGGAGGCCGAGGGGGAGGGCGAGATGGCGCCGGCGGCCTGGGCCATGCGGTGGGCGAGGGCGAGCAGCCGCTCGTCCCCGGCGACGACCTGCTTCTCCGCCGCGCGCCGCAGCTCGGCGAGGCGTTCCTCGACGGCGGCGAAGCGGCCCGTGTCGAAGAGCTTGCCGAGCAGCTTGCCGCGGGCCAGTTCGTCGGCGCGCAGGAAGCGGGCGAAGTCGCCCTGGGGCAACAGCACCACCTGGCAGAACTGCTCCTTGCTCATGCCGAGCAGCTGGCTGATCTCCTCGCCGATCTCCTGGTGCGAGCGGCTGAGGGCCTTCCACTCCCCGGCCCCGGGGAGGTATTCGCGCAGCCGGCTCTGCGCCTTCTCACGCGTGAAGCCGGTGCCGCGCTTCTTGGGGCGCGGCTGCTCGGGGCTCCGGGTGATCTCCAGGCGCCGCCCGCCGACGGTGAGTTCGAGGAGGACCTCGGTGGGGGTGTGCGGGTCGGCGTGGTCGCTGCGCAGGGACAGCCCGCCGCCCTGCCGGGCGCCGGGCACCTGGCCGTACAGCCCGTAGCAGACCGCGTCCAGGACGGACGTCTTGCCCGCGCCGGTCGGCCCGTGGAGGAGGAAGAGCCCGGCGGCCGACAGCTCGTCGAAGTCGACCTCCTGTGTGGTCGCGAAGGGGCCGAAGGCGGTCATGGCGAGGCGGTGCAGCCTCATCGGGCCACCTTCCGGGAGGAGGAAGCCGCCCCGACGGACCCCGCCCCCGCGGATCCGGTAGCGGGGGATTCGGCTGCGGGGGATCGGGTTGCGGCGGATTCGGTCTCCGCGGCCCGTACGGCGTCCAGGGCCGCCCCGAGCACCGCGCGCTCGGCCTCGTCCGGGCCGCGCCCGCCACGCACATGGGCCACGAAGTCCTCCGCGATCTGCCAGTCGGTGCGGCCGCGCAGCCGCTGCGCGTACGAGGCGAGGGGGTCCTCGGGGGCCCGCTCGGGGTCGAACACCAGGCTGAGCAGGTGGGGGAAGCGGCGCGTCAGGCGGGGCATCGGCTCGTGGGGGCGCGCGGGGTCGGTGAGGGTGGCCTCGACCCAGGCGTCCTCGTGCCGGGCCAGGCCGGGGTCGGCGAGCAGGTCCTCGATCCGGCCCCGGATCCGGGCCAGCGGCCGGGGCACCGGGCAGTCCACGCGCTCGGCGGTCACGGCGCCGCCGGGGCCGAGGTCGACCAGCCACATGGACTTGCGGTGGCGGGCCTCGGAGAAGGAGTACGCGAGCGGGGAGCCGGAGTAGCGGACCCGCTCGGTGATGGCCTGGCAACCGTGCAGGTGCCCGAGCGCCGTGTAGTCGACGCCGTCGAACACCTCGGCGGGCACGGAGGCGACGCCCCCGACGGTGATGTCGCGCTCGCTGTCGCTGGGCGCGCCGCCGGTGACGAAGGCGTGCGCGAGGACGACCGAGCGGGTGCCCGGGGGCCGGGTGGCGAGGTCGGCGCGCACCCGGGCCATGGCGGCGCGCAGCACCGCGGTGTGCCCCGTGCCGTCGGCGCCGAGCGCCTCCCGCACGAGGGCGGGCTCGAGGTACGGCAGCCCGTAGAACGCGACGTCGCCGTGGTCGTCGGCGAGGACAACCGGGGTGGCGCAGCCCGCGGGGTCGGTGCGCAGGTGGATGCCGGCCCGCTCGATCAGCCCGGCGCCGACGCCGAGCCGCCGGGCCGAGTCGTGGTTGCCGGAGATCATGACCGTCGGCACGCCGAGGTCGGCGAGGCGGTGGAGGGCGTCGTCGAACAGCTCGACGGCGGCGAGCGGCGGCACCGCCCGGTCGTAGACGTCACCCGCGACGAGGACGGCGTCGACGTGCCGCTCGCGCACGGTGGCGACCAGGTGGTCGATGAACCGCCGCTGCGCCGCGAGCAGGTTGACGCGGTGGAAGGACCGCCCCAGGTGCCAGTCGGACGTGTGCAGAAATCTCACCGGCTCGCTCCGACCCGCACGCTCGCCCTCTCTCCGCCCCTGGTTCCTGTCTTTCCTGTTCGCCGCGGCGCGCCCGCCTCACGGCGGCCGGCACCGCCCTACCGTAGCCCCCTCGGCCGCCCGCCCGCCCGCACACCCTGTGAAAGCGGGAGGCCGGCCGGTGCCGTCTCCAGCCGTCGTCCGGGAAGTGGGGCGCGGTGTCGGGGTGGATCGTGCCGCGGTGTGCCGCGGCCGTCCCCGCCGCGGCCGACCGCTACTGGCCCTCTTGCTGCGCCTGCTGCTGGGCGCGCGCCTCCGGAGAGGGGCCGAAGGTCTGGTCGAGTGCCTGGTTGAACTGCTGGTCGTCGACCCCGAGCAGATCGTTCATCATCCTGGTGCGCATTCCGCCGTTGCCCTCGGTGAGCAGGGCGCGCCCGGTGTCCTTCCAGGTCTGGCCCATCTCGTCACCGGCCTGCTGCCAGGACGCCGCGCTGTAGTCCGGCGCGTCGGGGGTGAAGATGTCGCCCCAGCCCTGCTTGGCGACCTCTTCCTCCGACAGGTGCGGATTGCCGGTGGGCGACAGGGCGTTGACGGTGACCTTGAGGGTGTTGCCCCAGTACTGGTCCTCTTCCCACATCAAACCCGCCGCCAGACCGAGCCGGTTGGCTATCTCGTTGGCGTCCTGGACGAGCGCCCGGACTCCCCACTCCCAGCGGTCGCAGAACCCCTCGAACGCGTCGGCCAGCCCCTTGCCCCCGGCTTCCATCTTGGACATCGTCATGTCCGAGAAGCCGGAGCCCTGCAGGGCGCCGGTGTTGTCCCCGACGTCCCTGAGTTCGCCGATCGCCGCCCGCAGACCCTTGGTGATCAGGTCCACGGACTCCTTGCCGACATTCAGATCCCCGTCGCTCACTGCCCGGCCCCCTGTGTCCGCTCGTTCCCGGTGCCGTTCCGGCCCTCGTTCCCGTTCTCGTCGTCGTCCACGTCCACCGCGACCTCGTCCGGGACGATGCCCCGCACCGGCGGGAACATCATCGACCCGTCCTCGTCCGCCACGTCCACCGCGACGCCCGCGGGGCGGCCCATCTCCGGCACCATCACATCCAGCAGCCGCGCCCCGAGCACGGCGGCGTACTCCCACTCCTGGCCCGGGTCGGAGCCGCGCGCGGTGGCGAAGCGGGCCAGCGCGGACTCGTCGGTGAAGGCGTAGATCCAGCGGATGCCGCCGTATTCGGCCGTCATGAAACCGCCGTCGGCCACGGGTACCAGTACGGCCGTGCGGCGGAACTCGCCGACCATCGCGGCGGGATCACCCGCCCCCGCGCGCACCGCGGCGATGTGCTCAGCCAGTTCCATAAGGGCGGCCCCCCGTTCCTGTGTCCTCAACGGCATCCCCGGCCACGGTACCGTCGCCCAGCGGCATGATCAGCACCCGCGCCGTCCACTGTTGCAAACCTCGTACATACGACATCCGGGCATGCGCCCACGTCAGACGGGTCGGCCGCCCGGGGCGTCCTGGTACGCCTCGCCGCCCAGCTCGAGGGTGGCGGTGCCCGCGGTGGCGTCCGCCAGCCAGGCGCGGAAGGCGTCCACGTCCGCGTCGGGAAGCCCCAGCTCGATCGTCACGGCCTCCGCGTAGCGCACCTCGCGCACCGCGCGGCCGGTCGCGCGCAGGTCGTTCTCCAGCCGTCCGGCCCGCTCGTGGCCGACGGTGACGGTCGCCAGCCGGAACCGCTCCCGGGTGACGGTGCCCAGGGCGTCCAGGGCCTCGCCGACCACCCCGCCGTAGGCGCGGATCAGCCCTCCGGCGCCGAGTTTCACACCGCCGTAGTAGCGGGTGACGACCGCCACGACGTACCGCACCTCGCGGCGCAGCAACATCTGCAGCATCGGCACACCCGCCGTGCCGCCCGGCTCCCCGTCGTCGCTCGCCTTCTGGACCCCGCCGTCGGCGCCGATGACGTAGGCGTAGCAGTTGTGGGTCGCGGTGGGGTGCTCCCCGCGGACGCGCCGGACGAAGTCCTGGGCTTCCTGCTCGGTCGCGGCGGGCGCGAGGGAGCACAGGAAACGCGATTTGCTGATCTCGATCTCGTGCACGCCCTCGCGCGCGACCGTCCGGTACCGCTCCTGCATCGGACCACCCTATGCGGTGGACCGGGCCGCTCGGCGCGCGGTGGCGCCGGGGTGGCTTCGGAATGCCCGGGCGCCGGTGTTCGTTGCGGACGGTGAACGAGCATCCAACCCTCGGGAGGCAGGCGTGTACGGCGATCCGGCGGTGATCCGCGAGATCCTGACCGAGCTCGGTGACACCTGGGCGGTGGTGGGCCTGTCCTCGAACCGGGCGCGGGCGGCGTACGGGGTCGCGGAGGTGCTGAGGCGCCACGGCAAGCGGGTGATCCCCGTGCACCCGAAGGCGGAGACGGTCCACGGGGAGCAGGGGTACCGCTCGCTCTCGGACATCCCCTTCGAGGTGGATGTCGTGGATGTCTTCGTCAACAGCCGGCTCGCGGGGGCGGTCGCCGACGAGGCCGTGGCCATCGGGGCCAAGGCGGTGTGGTTCCAGCTCGGCGTGGTGGACGAGGCGGCGTACGAGCGCACCCGTGGCGCGGGGCTCGCCATGGTCATGGACCGCTGCCCGGCCATCGAGTTCAATTCCGTGGGCTAGGGCCCGTACCACTCGACCGAGGCCAGGAGGTCCGGGTGCTAGCGTCGGACCGTGATCCCCATACGGGCCGCCCGCCCCGCCGACGCCGCTGAACTGGTACGACTGCGCCGTGTGATGTTCGAGGCCATGCACGGCCTGGACCGGCCCGGCGCGTGGGAGGCCGGCGCGCGGGAGGCGGTCGTGCGGCTGCTCACCGGGCCGGAGGGACGGCTGGGCGCGTTCGTCGTGGACGGCGACGAGCCGGGCGCCCCGCACCTGGCCGCGTGCGCGGTCGGCAGTGTCGAGGAGCGGCTGCCCGCGCCCGGACACCCCTCGGGGCGCTTCGGCTTCGTCTTCAACGTGTGCACCGACCCCCGTTACCGGGGCCGCGGATACGCCCGCGCGCTGACCGAGGCGCTGCTCGACTGGTTCGCCGGGCAGGGCGTCACCCGCGTCGATCTGCATGCCACGCCCGACGCCGAGCACCTCTACCGCAGTCTGGGGTTCGCGGAGCACTCCCGCGCGCTGTCCCTGGACGTGTCCGGGCGCGGGGGCTGAGCCGGGCGCGCGGCGACCGGCATCAGAGGCCGACGCCCGCGGCGACCGGTCCTCAGATGCCGAGGCCCTCCAGGACCTCCGCCCCCGGCAGCCCGGCGATCGCCTTGCCCGGCACGATGAGCTTGCCGCGGCGGCTTCCGCTGCCGATGAGCGCGTACGGGATGTCGGCGACGGCCGCGTCGACCAGCACCGGCCAGTCGGCGGGCAGGCCGATGGGCGTGACGCCGCCGAACTCCATGCCGCTCACGCCGAGCGCCGTCTCCATGGGGGCGAAGGAGGCCTTGCGGGCGCCGAGTCGGCGGCGCACCGCGCCGTTGACGTCCACCCGGGTGTGGGAGAGGACCACGCAGGCGGCGAGGGTGGTCTCGCCGGCCCGCTTGCCCGCGACCACCACGCAGTTCGCGGACTGCTCCAGCAGCCGGGCCCCGTAGTGCTCCACGAGCACGGCCGTGTCGGCCTTGTCCGGGTCGGTGTCCACGTACAGCACCTGCTCCACGGGCACGGGGCCGCGCCAGGCGCGCAGCGCCTCGGCCACCGGCGCGGTCAGCAGGTCGAGGCATTCGACGGCGGGACGTGCGTCGTCGAAGGCGTCCATCGGCGTACTCATGCGGTCAAGTTAACAGCCCGCCCGGCGGCCTCCGCTCCCGACGGCCTCCGCGCCCGGTGGCTCAGCGTGCCGGGGGGACGGAGACGGCCATGGTCATCGTGACGGTCTCCGTCCCGTCGTTGCGGTAGCCGTGGGGGACGCTCGCCTCGAAGGCCGCCGAGGAGCCGGCCGGCACGGGGTAGGTCTCGCCGCCGACGGTCAGTGTCAGCTCGCCCGCCGTGACGTGCAGCAGCTCGAAGGTGCCGGGCGGATGCGGATCGGAGTCGCTGCCCTCCCCCGGCGTCAGCCGCCACTCCCACAGCTCCAGCGGCCCGCGCGCCTCCGTGCCGACGAGGAGGGCGGTGTAGCTGCCGGCGTCGGTGGACCACATGCGTACGGCCTGCTCGGCGGGGACGAGCTGGACCTGGGGGCCGCTCTCGTAGTCGAGCAGGGTGGTGATGCTCACTCCGAGGGCGTCGGCGAGCTTGACGGTGGTGCCGACGCTCGGGTTGGTGCGGGCCTGCTCGATCTGGATGATCATGCCGCGGCTGACCCCGGAGCGGGCCGCGAGGGCGTCGAGGGTGAAGCCACGCTCATTGCGCCAGCGTTTGAGGTTGCGGGCGAGCGACTGGGTGAGGTGGTCGAGGTCCGTCAACGATCCGTCCAATATTCTAAATGGCAAAGTCGAACATACTGAACTACGGTGTGGTGTACTCCAACGTCCACCACACTGTACGGCGAGGTCTCCCCATGTCCGCACTCTTCGCTCTGGCCACCAGCCTCCTGCTGGGGCTGGCCGACTTCGGCGGAGGGCTCCTCACCCGGCGCATCCCCGCCCTCACCGTGGTCGTCGTCTCGCAGGGCATCTCGGTGGTCGTGCTGGGCTGCGTCGTCACGGCCGGTGGCGGCTGGGCCGAGGCCGATCCGCGGCTGTGGTACGCCGTCGCGGCGGGCGTGGTGGGGCCGGTCGGGATGCTGTGCTTCTACCGGGCGCTGGCGCTCGGCCCGATGGGGGTCGTCTCGCCGATCGGCGCGCTCGGCAGCGTGGCCGTCCCCCTCGGCGTCGGGCTCGCCCTCGGCGAGCGGCCCGGCCTGCCGCAGTTCGCCGGGATCGCGGTCGCGGTGGCCGGGGTGGTGCTCGCCAGCGGACCGCAGACCGGGGGCACGTCCGTACCGCGGCAGACGCTGCTGCTCACCCTGGTCGCCGCGGTCGGCTTCGGGTCGGTCATGACGCTGATCGCCGAGGCGTCCACCACCGTGACCGGGCTGTTCCTGGCGCTGTTCGTCCAGCGGGCGTGCAGCGCGGTGGTCAGCGGCGCCGCGCTGTACGCGTCCACGCGCCGCGGCACCCCCGCGCTCGACCCGGCCGCCGGGGGCGTACGCGCGCTGTGGGCCGCGCTGCCCGCCCTGGCCTTCGTGGGCCTGGCCGACGTGGCGGGCAACGGCACCTACAGCGTGGCCGCCCACACCGGTCCGGTGACCGTGGCCGCGGTGCTCGCCGCCCTGTACCCGGTCGTGACCGCGCTGGCGGCGCGCGCGGTCCTCAGCGAGCGGCTGCGCGCGGTGCAGGCCACCGGCGCCGGGCTGGCGCTGGTGGGGTCGCTGCTGCTCGCGACGGGATGAGCGGCCGCCCTGTGGGCGCCGGGGCCGCGGGGACTACCGTGCCCTCCGGCGCCGCGCGACGCGGCGGTGACGGATGAGACCAGGGAGTGGGGCTGTGGCGGAGCGGGCGTTGATCGCGAGCGTGGGCGGCAAGGAGCCGAAGGTCGATTCGGAGGCGTTCACCGCCCCGACGTCCGTGGTGATCGGCGAGGTGACGCTCGGCGCCGGCGCGAGCGTCTGGTACCACGCGGTGCTGCGCGGCGACGCGGAGGCCATCAGCGTGGGGGCCGGGAGCAACATCCAGGACAACTGCACGGTGCACGCCGACCCCGGTTTCCCGGTCACCGTCGGCGAGCGGGTGTCGGTGGGCCACAACGCGGTGCTGCACGGCTGCGTCATCGAGGACGACGTGCTCGTCGGCATGGGCGCCACCGTCCTCAACGGCGCCCATATCGGCGCCGGCTCCCTGGTCGCCGCCCAGGCGCTGGTCCCGCAGGGAATGCGGGTGCCGCCGGGGTCGCTGGTCGCGGGGGTGCCCGCGAAGGTCCGGCGGGAGCTGACCGAGGAGGAGCGGGAGGGCATCCGGCTGAACGCGGCGGGCTATACGGAGCTGGCCCGCCACCACCGCGACGCCACCCTGGAGCGGGAGGGGCGGGAGCGGCGGGCCTGAACGGGACACCTCTGCGAGAGGTGTGACCGGCAGCCCTGACGGGAGATGCGAGGGAGGCCCGGGCGGGAGGCCTGCGCGGAAGGTCGGGCGGGGCCGGGCGGAAGGTCAGTCGGCCGCCGGGACGGGCTGCTGCTCGGCCGCCCCGGGGCCGGCCTGCTCGGCCTCGACCGCCTCCGCCTGGGCCTTCTTCGCGCGCCGCTTCATCACGAGCATCGAGCCGAGGCCGAACAGCAGGGCCGCCACCAGACCGAGCCAGGAGAAGCGCTTGAGCCAGTCCTCGGCGACCTTTCCGACCGAGTAGATGACCGCGGTGGTGCCGCCCGCCCAGACGATGCCGCCCAGCACATTGGCGATGAGGAACTTCCAGTACGGCATGCGCAGGCATCCGGCGAGCGGGCCGGCGAAGATGCGCAGCAGCGCGATGAAGCGGCCCACGAAGACCGCCCACATGCCCCACTTCTGGAAGTACCGCTCGGCGGTGGCCACGTGCTCGGCGCTGAAGTGCTTGGGGAACTTGCGCCCCAGCCAGTTCAGCAGCGGCTGACCGCCCTTCCGGCCGATCAGATAGCCGATCGAGTCGCCGATCACCGCGCCCGCGATGGCGGAGCCGCCCAGGATGTACGGATTGATGTGGTCCTGGGAGGCCGCCAGCAGGCTCGCGCTGACGAGAATGATCTCTCCGGGAAGCGGGATGCCCAGGCTCTCCAGGCCGATGACCAGACCCACCAGCAGATAGACGCTGACCGCGGGTACGGTCTCGAGCCACTCCTCGATATGCAACGCCGGTTCCTCCCCATATGCCCGTACTCTTCCCGGCGTGCGCCGATTCGGCGCACGCCGGGAAGCCTACTCAATCAGCGTGCGGTGGCCACATCCCACATGCCACACCGATGATCACACCGATGATCGCGGCATGCGGCGCCCGGGCATGGCGTCCCCTCCCCCGGAGACGGCCGCGGCGCCGACATGGTTCCCGCCCGCCGGGGAGCGGTGCGGCACCGAGGGGCGGCCGTGGCCGCCACCCCTGTCCCCCCTTATGGTTACTGGCCATGTGGCCAGGACAGCAGCCGCCCGGGGGCGAGCAGAACCCGCAAAATCCGAACCCCTATCAGCAGCCGGGGTATCACCAGCCCAACCCGTACCAGCAGCCGGGATATCACCAGCCGAATCCCTACCAGCAACCCCAGCAACCCCAGCAGCCCCAGCAGGGGCAGCCGCAGGGCCCGCCGCAGGTGCAGCCGCAGGGCCCGCCGCAGCAGGGATATCCGCAGCAGGCGCAGGCGCACGACATGCCCACCCAGGCCTGGGGCTCCCCCGCCGTCCAGCCGCCCGGCGCGCCGGAGCCGCCGCGGAAGAAGAACCGCACGGCCGTCATCGCCGTCGTCGCGGCGGTGGCCGTGGTCGCGGCCGCGGCGGTGACCGCCGTGCTGGTGACGAACAACGACGACGGGGGGAAGAAGGAGGCGAAGGGCGGCAAGAAGCCCTCGGCCGCCGCGTCCTCGTCCTCCCCCGCGCAGGGCGACGAGGGCGGCGACGACACCAGCGGTGACAGCGGCGGTGAGGACAATCCGCGCGCCGGCCAGACCGTCGAGCCGGTCATACCCGGCTGGAAGACGGTCACCAACCCCAAGCGCCACAACGCCTTCGACGTCCCCGCCGGCTGGTACGTGGCGTCCCCCGACACCATGAGTTCGTACTCCAAGGACGGCAAGCCGATCATCTCGATGACCGGCCCCGCCTACTACAAGCGGGACCGCTGCACGGTCAAGGACAAGAAGACCGGCTTCACCACCTCCAGCCCCCTGGCCGGAGCGGGCACCAAGGGCGCCCAGGGCGCCAAGACCCAGGCCCAGGCCGCCAAGACCGAGGCGCTCAACTGGCTCTACGCCGTGTTCGACCAGGACGAGACCGGCGATTTCAAATCCACCACGCCCAAGAAGTTCACCAGCGAGTACGGCGTCAAGGGCTACTCCTCCTCGGCCACCGTCACCGGTGTGAAGAAGACCGACAAGTGCTCGTCGGACGGCAAGGCGTTCACCGTCACCTACACGGACGTCAACGGCGACTGGGCGACCTGGGTCCTGTACTCGGCCAAGGGCGTCAAGGACGAGATCTCCGACGAGACCATCAAGAAGATCATGAACACTCTGCGGCCGCTGAAGTCCGGCTCCTGAACCGTCCGGGCCTCCCGAGCGGGCCCGGCCGAAAACCTCCTGGCCGAAATAGGGTTGGCGCCGGGGCCCGCCCCCAGGGATAGTCCGCGGGTGACCATCCCCTCCGCCTCGCGCCGCCGACCGGGCCGTCCCGCCTGGGCCGGCCGCAACTACACCCTGCTGACCGCCGCCGCCGTGGTGACGGGCCTCGGCAACGCCGGAGCCCTGATCGCGGCGGCGTTCGCGGTCCTGGAGGCCGGCGGGGACGGCGGCGACGTCGGCCTCGTCGCCGCGGCCCGCACCGTCCCGCTCGTCGTCTTCCTGCTGATCGGCGGCGCGGTCGCGGACCGGCTGCCGCGACACCGGGTCATGGTCGCGGCCAACACCCTCAACTGCCTGTCCCAGGCCGCCTTCGCCGCGCTCGTGCTGTCCGGCGAGGCACGGCTGTGGCAGATGGCCGTGCTCTCCGCGCTCGGCGGCACCGGGCAGGCCTTCTTCTCCCCCGCCGCCGAGGGCATGCTGCTGTCCACGGTCGACGGCGAACAGGCCGGGCGCGCCTTCGCGATCTTCCGGATGGGCATGAACGGCGCGCAGATCGGCGGCGCGGCGCTCGGCGGGGCCCTCATCGCGGCCTTCGGCCCCGGCTGGGTGCTGGCCGTGGACGCCGCCGCCTTCGCCGTCGCGGGCGCCCTGCGCGCCTTCCTCGACGTCGGCCGCACCGCCAGGCGCGAGAGCGCCGGAATGCTGCGGGATCTGCGCGAGGGCTGGCGGGAGGTGGCGGGCCGGCCCTGGCTGTGGGGCATCGTGGTGCAGTTCTCGGTGGTCAACGCCGTGGTGGCGGCGGCCGAGTCGGTGTACGGGCCGCTGGTCGCCGAGGAGCACCTGGGCGGGGCGCGGCCCTGGGGGCTCGCGCTCGCCGCGTTCGGCGCGGGCACCCTCCTGGGCGGGCTGCTGATGACGCGCTGGAAACCGCGCCGGCTGCTGCTGGTGGGCACGGTGTGCGTGTTTCCGTTCGCCCTGCCCTCGGCCGCCCTCGCCGTCCCGCTGCCCGTGCCCGCCCTGTGCGCGGTGATGTTCGGCGCCGGGGTCTCGATCGAGGTGTTCGGGGTGTCCTGGATGACCGCGCTGCACCAGGAGATCCCCGAGGACAAGCTGTCGCGGGTCGCCGCGTACGACTGGTTCGGCTCGGTGTCCATGGTGCCGCTCGCCACGGCGCTCGCGGGCCCGGCCGAGAGCGCCTTCGGCCGCACGGCCGCGCTGTGGGGGTGCTCCGCGCTGATCGTGCTGCTGACGGTGGCCGTGCTGGCGGTGCCGGAGGTACGGCGGCTGCGGCGGCGCACCGGCGCGCCCGTGGCGGAGGGCGTCGTCGCCGCCGGCCTCCCGGGCGTGCCCGGCGGCCTCCCCGGCGTGCCCGGCCAGGCGGACGGGCCGGGCCCGGTCAGCCGATGCTGAACGCGCCGCCCGGCGGCGTGGGCGAGGGCACCGCGTCCATGTCCCGCACCGGCGCCGCCCCGGCGACGAAGCGCTCCAGCGCCGCCCCGTGTTCGACCCGCGCGGGGAAGGCGTCGGCGGCGGTGCGCCGCGCCAGGGCGCTGACCGGCAGCTCGGCGTCCGAGGCCACCACCACCGCGTTGCCGAACCGGCGGCCGCGCAGCACGGCGGGCTCGGCGATCAGGCACACCTGGGCGAAGGCGGCGCGGAGATTGGCCAGTTGGGAGCGGAGGAAGGTGAAGGGCGCGCTGTCGGCCAGGTTGGCCGTGTAGCGGCCGCCCGGCCGCAGCACCCGGGCGGCGGCGCGCGCGTACTCGACGGAGGTGAGGTGCGCGGGGATCCGCGAGCCGCCGAAGACATCGGCGACCACGACGTCGGCGGACGCGGCGGGGGCGGCCTCCAGCGCGGTACGGGCGTCCGCCCGGCGCACCGCGATCCCCGACCCGGCGGGCAGCGGCAGCCGCTCGGCGACCAGTTCCAGCAGCGCGCCGTCGGCCTCGATCACCTCCTGGCGCGAGCCGGGGCGGACGGCCGCGACGAAGCGCGGCAGGGTCAGCGCCCCGCCGCCCAGGTGCAGCACGTCCAGCGGGGTGCCGGCGGCCCCGGTGAGCTCCAGGACGTGTGCGAGCCGCCGCGCGTACTCGAACTCCAGGTGGGTGGGGTCGTCCAGGTCGACGTACGACTGGGGGGAGCCGTCCACCGTGAGCAGCCAGGCGCGCGGGCGGTCCACGTCCGGCATCAGCTTGGCGGTGCCGCCGTCCACGTCCCTGACCACGGGGATCGGCTCGGCGGGGACCGGTCCGGCGGTTTTCGGCTCGGCGGGTATCGGTTCGGCGGGTATCGGCTCGGCGGATCTGGGCTCGGTGGGTGTTCTGGGCTCGGTGGGTGTCGGCTGGTCCACGCTCTCATTGTGCCGCCCGGCGCCCGGGCCCCGGCCCGCCCCGCCTCCGGCAGGCGTCTGCCGGAGGCGGGGGGCCCGCGGGCTCAGGGCCGGTCGGCGGCCGCTCAGGCCTGGTGGACGGCGGTCACCGTGCCCGCGCCCACCGTCCGGCCGCCCTCGCGGATGGCGAAGCCCAGGCCGGGCTCCAGCGGCAGGGCGCGCCCGAGCTCGACCTCCATGGTGACGGTGTCGCCGGGCCGGGCCACGCCCACCGCACCGAGGTCCACATCGCCGACCACGTCGGCCGTACGGATGTAGAACTGCGGCCGGTAGCCGGTGGAGACCGGGGTGCGCCGGCCTCCCTCGGCCGCCGACAGGACGTACACCCGCGCGGTGAAGCGCCGCCGGGGCACCACGCTGCCGGGCGCGGCGACCACATGGCCGCGGCGCACCGCGTCCCGCGCCACTCCCCGCAGCAGCAGGGCCACGTTGTCGCCCGCCTCGGCGAACTCCATCGGTTTGCCGAATGTCTCGACGCCCGTGACCACCGTCGCGGTGTCGGCGCCCAGCACCTCCACGCGGTCGCCGACGCGGACCGTGCCGCGCTCGATCGCTCCGGTGACGACCGTGCCGCGCCCGGTGATGGTCAGGACGTTCTCCACCGGGAGCAGGAACGGCGCGTCGGTGTAGCGCACCGGCATCGGCACATAGGTGTCCACCGCGTCCAGCAGGGCCTCGACGGAGGCGGTCCAGCGCGGCTCGCCGGCCAGCGCGCCCAGCCCGGAGACCCGTACGACGGGCGTGGTGTCGCCGGGGTAGCCGTGCGCGGACAGCAGCTCGCGCACCTCCAGCTCGACGAGGTCGGTGAGCTCGGGGTCGCCCGCGTCGGCCTTGTTGAGGGCGACCACGATGTGGTCCACCCCGACCTGGCGGGCGAGCAGCACGTGCTCGGCGGTCTGCGGCATGACGCCGTCGAGCGCCGAGACGACGAGCACCGCTCCGTCGAGTTGGGCCGCGCCCGTCACCATGTTCTTGATGAAGTCGGCGTGGCCGGGCATGTCGACGTGGGCGTAGTGGCGGGTGTCGGTCTCGTACTCGACGTGCGCGATGTTGATGGTGATGCCGCGCGCCGCCTCCTCCGGCGCCCGGTCGATGCGCTCGAAGGGGACGTACGCGCCGCCGGCGCCGCGCTCGCTGAGCACCTTGGTGATGGCGGCGGTCAACGTGGTCTTGCCGTGGTCGACATGGCCGATGGTGCCGATGTTCAGATGCGGCTTGGTGCGCGCGTAGGTCTGCTTGGACATGCTCCCGTTCCTCCCCGGAACAGCGATGGGATGTGAAGGAGGACCCCAGGGCCGAACCGACCCTCCCCTGGTGGGATCCGTCGGAGCTGTCCGAGGAGGGTCAGAGTCGGGCGCCGCCCGGGCAGGCGGGCGCGCCGGCCGCCGCGGGGGTGAAGGCAGCCTTGAGCGCGTCCGCGACCGCGGACGTGGGCTCGAGGAAGGGCTGCCGGAACATGCCGTTGATCGTCGCGCATCGCCTTCGCGTGCGTCGAATGGTTTTTCCTGGTTTCCGTGGTCGGTCGGTTACGCTCCTCCGGTGCCCGATGCCGCCGCCCCGCCCGCCACACCGGCCACCACACCGGCCGCGCGCCGCGCCCGCGCGCTGCTCTCGCCGCGGCTGCGGCTGTGCCTGCTGGTGCTGTTGCTGGCGGCCGCGGCGGGCGTGGTGTGGGCATGGCAGCCGCACCGGCTGCTGGCCGAGGGGTGGCCGCCGCGGCTGTCCGGCGGCCCGGCCGTGGTGATCTTCGCGCTCGCGTACGGGGGTTGTGCCGCGGCTCTTGTACCGCGGCCGCTGCTGAACCTGGCGGCGGGCGCGCTGTTCGGGGCTCCGGCGGGGCTGGCCGCGGCGGTGGCCGGGACGGTGCTGGGCGCCGGTGTCTCCTTCGGGCTGGGCAGGCTGCTGGGGCAGGACGCGCTGCGGCCGCTGCTGCGCGCCCGCTGGCTGGCGGCGGCCGACCGGCAGCTGAGCCGGCACGGCTTCCGGTCGATGCTGGCGATCCGGCTGTTCCCGGGTGTGCCGTTCGCCGCCGCCAACTACTGCGCCGCGGTGTCACGGATGGGCTGGCTTCCGTTCCTGCTCGCGACCGGCCTCGGCAGCGTCCCGAACACCGCCGCGTACGCGGTGGCGGGCAGCCACGCCACCACCCCGACCTCCCCGGTGTTCCTGGCCGCGCTGGCCTGTGTCGCCCTGCCCGCCCTCGCCGGGTGCGCCGTGGCCTGGCGCAAGCGCGGCCGGCTCCGCGCGGCCCGGGACACGGCCGGGCCAGGGCGGTCGGGCGAGCCGGGCCGGCCCGCGACGGAACCGGGCCCGTCGGGGGCCTGAGGACCAGGGTCCTAGTGGCCCTCTTACCGGGGGACGGTACGCTGCCCGACGACCGGCACTGATCCACAGCGGCCGGTTTCCCGTCGGCCACCCCGCCTGACCCGCCGCTGCGCCGGTCAGCGCATGATCAGCCTTTGGATATGTAGACGCGATGTCGTGGTTCGAATCATTCATTCTCGGACTGGTCCAGGGGCTGACCGAGTTCCTGCCGATCTCCTCCAGCGCCCATCTGCGGCTCACCGCCGCCTTCGCGGGCTGGAGCGACCCCGGCCCCGCCTTCACCGCCATCACCCAGATCGGCACCGAGCTGGCCGTGCTGATCTACTTCCGCAAGGACATCGCCAACATCGTCTCGGCTTGGGCCCGCTCCCTCTTCAGCAAGGAGTGGCGCGGCAACCATGACGCCCAGATGGGGTGGCTGGTCATCGTCGGCTCGATACCCATCGGTGTGCTCGGGGTGAGCCTGAAGGACCAGATCGAGGGCCCCTTCCGCGATCTGCGGCTGATCGCCACCACCCTGGTGGTGATGGGTCTCGTGCTGGGCTTCGCGGACCGGCGGGCCGCGCGCGACGAGACCGGCGGCAGGCACCGCGCGCCCGTGCAGCGCAAGACGCTGCGCGAACTCGGCGTCAAGGACGGCCTGATCTTCGGCATCTGCCAGGCGATGGCGCTGGTGCCGGGCGTGTCCCGCTCGGGGGCGACGATCAGCGGTGGTCTGCTGATGGGCTACACGCGCGAGGCGGCGGCCCGGTACTCCTTCCTGCTCGCGGTGCCCGCGGTGCTGGCCTCCGGTCTCTTCGAGCTGAAGGACGCCTCGGACGGACACACGGCGTGGGGTCCGACCATCTTCGCCACGGTTGTCGCGTTCGTCGTGGGTTACGCGGTCATCGCGTGGTTCATGAAGTTCATCACCACGAAGAGCTTCATGCCCTTCGTGATCTACCGCGTGCTGCTGGGCCTGGCGCTCTTCGCCCTCGTCGGATTCGGTGTGCTGAGCGCCCACGCGGCCGAGTCCGCGGGCTGACAGCCGCTTCGTCAAACAAGATCATCTCTCACTTCTCTCCCGCTCCCCTCCCGCGCGCGGGACCCGTGGGACAGGACAGGGCGTGGCCCTCACCGCTGTGGTGAGGGCCACGCGCGGCATGGGCCCGCCTTGTCCCCAGCCGCCCGTAGTCTTGGTCGTATGCCCGAGATGCCCATACCCCTGGAGTCGCCGCGCGCCGTCGACGCGGCGAATGAGGCGATCCGGCGGTTCATGGCGGCGCGGATCGGGCGCCCCCTCCGGCCGGCGGAGCGGCGGGAGTACACACGGCTGCTCGCCGTATGGGCCGAGGCCCAGCGGGGCCGGCTGCCCGAGACCGCGTAAGCCCGGGGGCGGCGGCCGTTCCGTCCCGAATACTGCGCTTGAACGCGAATGCCCCTCGCCGACGGGGGAGCAGCGAGGGGCACGGCCAGTGTGACACGGGACGGGCGGCGAAGTACCCGATTCGGGCGGTACACGTCGCATATATCTACAACCGGAACCGGGCCCCCTGACTCCGGGCCCTGGATCCGCCGGGTTATGGATCCGCCGGGTTATGGATCCGCCGGGCGCGAGGCACGCCTCCCGAGATCGGAGCGGTAGCGGTCCTACGGGGTTCGATCCCCGTACGCGCGAACGCGTTTCTACCAGAAAGAAGTAACCGCCGGCCTGCGCACCGGGAGGCGCGGCGCCTACTCTAGCCGCCCGCGTGGCCGCCGCCGAGCGATTAGAAGCGATCAAGGGGGAGGGGGGCCGCCGGCCGAGGAGGGAGGAGTCCGGCGGCCCCTTCGCCCAGGTCTGGCGCACCTGGACGGGCTGTACGAAGACTCAACCACCGCGTCGCGCGGCGCGGGAGGGTGTGCGGTAGATATATGCATGCACTCTGATCACACGGGGTGTGAACGCATCACACTCCGTGCGAGCTCTACCCAACGCTCCGCGTCGCCCCCGCCCCCATCAACCGGGCCAGCTCGGTCAGCGAGTCGACGCGCCAGTCCGCCAGGGCCGAGTCGGCCGTGCGCGCCCACAGATGCCCCCACGGCCCGCGCCGGAGGTGCGCCGCCCGCAGCCCGGCGGCCTTGGCGGGGCGGATGTCGAGGGCCGGGTAGTCGCCGACGTAGACGGTCTCGTGGGGCGCGGCGCGGGCCAGGTCCACGACATGGGCGAAGAACCGGGGATCCGGCTTGGCGACGCCCCACTGACCTGAGGTCGCGACCTCGTCCACCGGCAGGTCCAGCGCGCGCACCAGCTCACCCGCGCGCGCCGACTGGTTCCCGGCCACGGCCACGCGCATCCCCAGCGCCCGCAGCGCGCCCAGGGCCTCCCGGACGTCCGGATACAGATCCGACTCCTCGAGCCGCTCCCCGCAACCGGCCGCCTCCCGCGCCCGCCGCTCGGCGTGCACGTCCACCCCCGGCCGGGCGAGCCGGATCGCCTCCGCGTCGTCCCGCCCCTCCGCGACTACCGCCCCGACCAGCGCGGACAGCGTATGCCGGGGGACGCGGAGCCAGTCGGCCCACGACGCCCAGTACCGGTCCTCGCGCACCAGGGTCGAACCGACGTCGAAGACGATCGCCGCGGGCACCGGGCCGCCCCTAAGAACCGCTCCGCGCGCCGCCGCCCGCGCCGCCCTCCCAGTCCGCGTACCGGATCCGGGACCGCTCCCACACCTCCCCGAGCGTCCCCCACTCGTCCTTGCCCAGCCGCGCCAGCGGGCGCAGCCTGGTCACCTCGGGGTGCCCGTCGTCCATGACCTGCTCGTCGACCACGGCGTGCACCACCCGGCCGAACACCACGGTGGAGTCCCCCAGCCGCACCGTGCTGTGCAGCTCGCACTCCAGCGCCACCGGCGACGCCGCCACCCGCGGCGGCTTCACCCGCAGGCTGGGCTCCCGGGCGATGCCCACCGCCTCGAACTCCCCCATGTCGCGGGGGAAGTCCGTCGCGGTCTCGTTGATCTGCTCGAAGAGCTGCTCGGGCGCGAAGTTGACCACGAACTCGCCGGTCTCCTCCACATTGCGCAGCGAGTCCTTCCGCCCCACGGAGGTGAACTGCACGATCGGCGGGGACACGCAGGCGATGGTGAAGAAGGAGTGCGGCGCCAGATTGCAGGTCCCGGCCGCCGAGACGGTGGACACCCAGGCGATCGGCCGGGGCACGACCACCGAGGTCAGCAGCTTGTAGAAGGGAGTGCGGCCTACGGCCTCGGGCTCGAATTCGATACGCATACCGCCCAGTATCCGCACCCACGGCAGGCCACCCCAAGGGCGGCTCGCGGCCTCACCGCTTTCCGTGGTGTTCCGCACCGGCGGCGTCGGGGCGCGGGGTGGTGCGCCCCCGCGCCCCGGGTCGCGTCACTTGTTGGTCTTGGGCAGGCCCGGCGGGTTGATCTCCGACTTCTCGACGGCCTCGCCCGACAACCCCCAGCGCTTGAGCACCTTCGCGTAACTGCCGTTGTCGATGATCTCGTTGAGCGCCGAGTTCACCGCCTTGACCAGCCCGTTGTCCTTCTTGGTGGTGGCCGCGATGAGGCCCTGGAGGGTTTCGCCGGCGCCGGAGTACGTGCCGACGACCTCGGTCTGCCCGGCGGAGGCCACATGGTAGGCGGCGGTCGGGTTGGGGCCCAGGAAGAGGTCGATCCGGCCGGAGGCGAGCGCGAGGTAGGTGTCGCTCTGGTTCTGGTAGTACTTGATCCTCACCGGTTCGCGGCCGGCCTTCACGTTCTCCTTGCTCCACTCGACCAGCAGCTTCTCCTGGTTGGTGCCGGTGTCCACGGCGACGGTCTTCCCCGACACGTCCTTGGGCCCGGTCACCTTCAGACCGCTGCCCTTCTTCGCCTCGAAGGCCAGGTCGTCCTTGCGGTAGCTGGCGAAGTCGTACTTCTCCTTGCGCTCTTCGGTGTCGGTGATGTTGCTGAAGCCGACGTCGTACTTGCCGCTGTCCAGGCCGACGAAGATGTTCTCCCAGGACACCGTGTTGAGGTGCGGCTTGAGGCCCAGCACATCGGCCACCAGGTAGGCGAGGTCGGGCTCCACGCCGATGACGGTCTTGTTGTCGGTGGCGTAGAAGGTCAGCGGCGCCGAGGAGTCGGAGGAGTCGACGATCTCCAGGGTGCCTCTCTTGCGTATCTCCGCGGGCACCTGCGCGGCGATGGAGTCCACCTCGGGGGTGGTGACGCGCTTCTGGTCCGCGCTCAGGTTGATCTTCGTACGGCTGCCGTTCCCGGCCTTGACCTCGGCCGTACCGCTGTCCGAGGGGTTGCCGCAGGCGGTGAGGACGAGGGCCGCGGCGAGCGGCAGGACGGCCGTGGCGGAGCGACGGGTGAGGCTGGCTGACACGGTGGTTCTCCTTGCTTCGGGGGAAACGGGGGCGGCCGCGGGGAGGGAGGCCGTCACAGGACCTTGGAGAGGAAGGCGCGGGTGCGCTCGTGGCGCGGGGCGTCGAGGACGGCCGCGGGCGGTCCCTGCTCCACGACGACGCCCCCGTCCATGAACACCACCGTGTCGGCGACCTCGCGGGCGAAGCCGATCTCGTGGGTCACGATGATCATGGTGGTGCCGGTCCGCGCCAGATCCTTGATCACGTCCAGGACCTCACCGACCAGTTCCGGGTCGAGTGCCGAGGTGGGCTCGTCGAACAGCAGCACCTTGGGCTCCAGGGCCAGCGCGCGGGCGATGGCCACGCGCTGCTGCTGCCCGCCGGACAGCTGCCGGGGATAGGCGCCCGCCTTGTCGGCGAGGCCGACCCGCTCCAGCAGCCGCGCGGCACTCGCCACGGCCTCCTTGCGCGGGCGGCGCAGCGCCGAGACCGGGGCCTCGAGGAGGTTCTCCTCCACGGTGAGGTGCGGGAAGAGGTTGAAGTCCTGGAAGACGAAGCCGATGTGGGTGCGCTGCCGCAGGACCTCCCGCTCCCTCAGCTCGTGCAGCCTGTTCCCGGACCTGCGGTAGCCGATCAGCTCCCCGTCGATGCTGATCCAGCCGCGGTCCACCTTCTCCAGGTGGTTGATGGTGCGCAGCAGGGTGGACTTGCCGGAGCCGGAGGGGCCGAGGATCACGGTCACCTCGCCGGCGCGCACCCGGAGGTCCACGCCGCGCAGCACCTCCAGCGGCCCGAAGCTCTTGTGGACCCCGCGCACCTCCACCATCACCTCACCCATGACCGCCTCCCAGGGGTGCGGCCGGGCGGCGGCGCTGTGTGGCGGCGGCCCGCAGGCCGGCCAGGAACCGCCGGGCGCGCTCCGGCGGCGTGGGGGGCGGGGTGCGCTCGGCGCCCCGGGCGTAGTGGCGCTCGACGTAGTACTGCGCCACCGAGAGCACGGAGGTCAGGAACACGTACCAGGCGGTGGCGACCATCAGCAGCGGGATCACCATGCCGTTGCGCCCGTAGATGACCTTGACCTGGTAGAAGAGTTCGCCGATGGCCATCACGTACACCACCGAGGTGCCCTTGAGGAGGCTGATGATCTCGCTGCCGGCGGTGGGCAGGATGGCCCGCATGGCCTGGGGCAGCACGATCCGCCGGATCTGCCGCAGCCTGGGGATCCCGAGGGCCGCCGCGGCCTCGAGCTGGCCCTGGTCGACCGAGAGGACACCGCCGCGGACGATCTCCGCGCAGTAGGCCGCCTGGTGGAGCGACAGGCCGATGAGGGCCGCGCCGATGGTCCCGATCAGGTCATTGCTGCTGACGGACCAGAACACCGGGCCGAAGGGGATGCCGATGCCCAACTCCCGGTAGAGGGCGCCCAGGTTGAACCAGAACACCAGCTGGACGATCATCGGGATGGACCGGAAGATCCACACATAGGTCCAGGCCACGGTCCGCAGCACCGGGCTGGCCGACAGCCGCATGAACGCCAGCACGGTGCCGAGGGTGAAGCCGAGCAGCATCGAATAGGCGGTGAGCTGCAACGTCACCCCCACGGCGGTGACGATGGTCTCGGACAGCACGTACTCGCCGAAGACCCGCCACTGCCAGACGGGGTTGGTGACCAGCCCGTGGAGGAACTGGACGCTGACGACGAGGACGGCGAGCGCGGCGGCCCAGCGGGCGTAGTGGCGGGTGGGAACGACCTTCAGCGAGGCCAGGTCGTCGTGGTCGGGGCGAGCGTGGTCGGGGCGAGCGTGGTCGGGGCGAGCCTGGTCGGCCTCGATGGCGTCGGCCGGGGTGGCGTCGGCCTCGATGGCGACGGCTCGGCCCCGGTCCGCGGCGGTGAGGTGCTTCTCGAAGGGGAGCGGGCCGATGGTCTCCGGGTCGGCCTCCGTGTCGAACAGCGGTGTGTAGCCGGTGGCCAGGTACAGCCCGCGGGCCTCGGGCTGGCGCGGCCCGGTGGTCAGGTAGATCCGCCGGTAGCCCCGGGCGGCCGCCTCGCGTTCCAGCTCGGCCACCACCCGGCGGGCGAGGCCGCGCCGCCGGTGCGCGGAGTGCGTCCAGATGCGCTTCAGCTCGGCCGTGGCCCCGTCGTACCGGCGGAACGCCCCGCCGGCGACGGGCTCGCCGTCCTCCAGCAACAGCAGCAGCACCCCGCCGCGCGGCGGGGTGAACTCCTCGTCGGGGTAACGGGCGAGCTCGGCGTGGGCGTCCTTGCCGTAGCGGGTCGAGTACTCATGGCCCAGTTCGCGCAGCAGCGGTCGTACGCGCGGGTCGGACACCGAGACCTGGATAACCGTCAGGTCGGCCGGAGCCGGCTCGGAGGAGGGCGGTCGCGTGACGGAAGTCATCCGCGCTCCCCGGCCAGTTCCCGTACGGCCGTCCGGCCCCCGTCGCCCGTGCCGCAAGCGGCGCGGGAGGCACGTGCGGCACGGGTGGCGCAGGTGGTCCCGGATCCGTCAGGGGTGGGGGCGGTGCCGAGGAGTTCCACGGGCATGGGAGTGGCCTTTCGGGGAGGTGGACGGGGAGCGCACGCGGGCGGCCCGCGACTGCCCCGGGCGCCGGGCGACATGACGGCGCGACAGGGGTGGCGCGGAACACGGGAGTGGCCCTGACGCGCCGGCACCACAAGGCGGGCCCGGCGCGGCTACGGGAGGGCGGCGCGGCACGTACGCGGGGCGGAGCTCACGTACGGGGGCGACGCGGGGGGCTCGGACCGCGACGGTCACGAGCGGAGGCGGACCGCTACGGCGGACCGCTACCGGGTCAGGCGCAACACGCCGCGGACCACACCCGACCGAAGTCGATGTGGCCGCGCGTGACCAGACGCTGCTCGGCGTTCATGGCAATCATTCAGCAGTACATCGCTCGCCACGTCAACCGCCGGTCGCATGCTGGACGGTTACGCCGCCACTCGGACCCTTCCTCAAGGGTCCGGCCTCACCCCTCGGGGACGCTGCTCGGGGCGCTCGACCTGCTCGACGGCCGGCTGGCCGGGGGGCCGTACGCGCTGGGCGACGAGCTGACCGCCCCGGACGTGTACCGCGGACATCACGCCCCGGCCGCGCGGTAGGACGGGCCCGGCGCCCGTGCGCCGGGCCGCCGGCGGGCCGGGCGCCAGGTGGCGACGAGGGCCGCGGCGAGCAGGAGTTCGGCGATGTCTCCGCCGTAGTACATGAGCTGGGCCGCGCCCCGGACCTGCGGGATCGGCGCGTGCACGGCGATGAGGAACCCGCCGTACATCAGCTGGGCCAAGGTGGCGTGAAGGGCGACGGCGACGCCGAGGAACACCAGCCGGGCGGGGACCCCGGGGCGCGTCGGGCCGGGGTCGGGCCCGGCGACGGCCCAGGCGAACAGGTAGCCGGAGAACAGGAAGTGGGCGTGCAGCAGCCCGTGGGCGAGCGGCCGGTGGGCGGTGGCGTCGTACAGCGGGGTGCAGTAGAGCACGACCAGGCCGCCGGTGCTCAGCGCCAGCGCGGTGGCCGGGTGGGCGAGCAGCCGCAGGGGGCGGGTGCGCAGCAGACCGGCCGCCCGCCGGGCCCGGTGGGCGGGCAGGGTGCGCAGCAGCAGGGTGACCGGCGCGCCGAGGACCAGGGCGAGCGGGGCGTACATGCCGATGAGCAGGTGCTGGGCCATGTGGCCGCGGAAGTCGCCGTGGGCGAACGGGGCGAGGGGCGGCAGCAGGGCCACGGCGAGCAGCGCGCAGCCGGCCAGGAAACTCGCCGTCCGCCGCCCCGCCCAGGGGCGGCCCGGGTGGCGGGAGCGGGCCCGGCGGGCGAGGAGGAGGTAGCCGCAGGCGAGCACCAGGACCGCCGCCACGGGCAGCAGTGTCTCCAGCGCCTCGGCGCCCGTGTGCGGCTCGTGGGTGGCGGGATGGTGGGCGGGCATCAGGGGCGCCCTCGCGTCTGCCCCGCAGGCCCCGGCCGGCCCGGCTGACCCGGGGGCCCGGACCGCCCCAGCCGCCCCAGCCGCCCCAGCCGCCCCGGCTGCCCCGGAGGCCCGGACCGCCCCGGCCGGCCCGACTGCCCCGAGGGCCCGGACCGCCCTGGCCGACCCGGGGGTCCCGGGGCAGCCGGGGCGCCGGCGGGTTCGGGGTCCAGGGGGCGGCCCCGGCGGCGCAGCAGCGAGCCGAGGGCGACCAGGAGCGCCCCGAGGAGGAGGAAACCGAGGTCCCACCAGAGCTGACCGGGCCCGGCGCGCACGTGGTGGATACCGAGGACGTGGTGGTCCAGGACCCCTTCGACCAGGTTGAACAGCCCCCAGCCGACCAGCATCCAGCCCCACAGCACGGGTGAGGTCCACACCCGGCGGCGGTCGTGGGTGACGCGGGCGTACAGGACGGCCAGTCCGGTGAGGACCGCCAGCCAGCACACGGTGTGGAAGACGCCGTCCCAGACGGTGTTCATCCGCAGTCCGGACACGGTGTGGGCCGAGTAGTACTTCACGCCGATGTTGTCGTCGTTTGTGCTGGTCAGCATGTGGTGCCACTGCAGGAGCTGGTGCAGCAGGATGCCGTCGACGAACCCGCCCATGCCCACGCCCAGCACGATCCCCGGCAGCCGGAGGCCGGGGGGTGCGGCGGGCCGGGCCTCGCCCGCGGTGGTGGACATCGCTCACCTCCGTCCCGTCGGCGGTCCGCGTCGCGCGGACCGCGCTCGGCACGGGTTGCCCGCCGCCGGCCCGCCAGTCACCGGCCCCCCGGATTTCCGCCGGCCGGTTTCCGGGGCGGGCGGCTCAGCGCGGCGGGCGCCGCCGCCAGTGCCCGGTGGCCTGTTCGAAGGCGTGGCCGAGCTGGAGGACCGCGAAGTCCGCCCGGTGGGGGCCGACGATCTGCAGGCCGACCGGCAGCCCCTCGGGGGTGAACCCGGCCGGTACGGACAGCGCGGGGCTGCCGGTGGAGGAGATCAGATAGGCCGAGCGCATCCAGTCCAGGTAGTCCTCCATGGGCACTCCGGCCACCTCGGTCGGGTATTCGGCGGTGACGTCGAACGGCACCACCTGGCTGACCGGAAGCAGCAGCGCGTCGTACCGCTCGAAGAACTCGCGCACCCGGTGGAAGAGCCTGGCGTGCGCCACCTCGGCCCGGCCGAGGGCGGGCCCGGTCAGCCGGCGGCCCTCCTCCGTGTTCTCCCGGATGGTCCGCTTCAGCGCGTCGGGGTGATCCTCGGGACAGCGGTCCATCAGCGGGCCGAAGGAGATCTCGAAGAGCCAGGCGCGCAGCGTACGGAACACCTCCTCGCCCTCGGCCAGGTCCGGGCACGCCTCCTCCACCACGCACCCCAGGTCCTCGAACACCTTGACCGCCGACTCGACGGCGCGGGCCACGGCCGGCTCGACCGGGACCAGCCCGCCCAGGTCCGGCGACCAGGCCACCCGCAGTCCGCGCGGATCGCGGTCGAGCGGGCGGGCGAAGCGGGCGCCCGGCTCCTCCAGGGCGATGGGCGAGCGCGGGTCGGGGCCCGCCATGGCGGACAGCAGCAGCGCCGCGTCGCCGACCGTGCGGGCCATGGGGCCCTTGACCGGCAGCGTGTTCCAGGCGGCCGCGGTGGGCCAGGTGGGGACACGGCCGGGCGACGGGCGCAGGCCCACGACATTGCAGAACGAGGCCGGGTTGCGCAGCGAGCCGCCGGTGTCGCTGCCGTCCGCGAGCGGCACCATTCCGGAGGCCAGCGCGGCGGCCGCGCCGCCGCTGCTGCCGCCCGCGCTGCGGCCCAGGTCGTACGGGTTGTGGGTGGCGCCGAAGATGGGGTTGAAGGTGTGCGAACCGGCGGCGAACTCGGGCACGTTGGTCTTGCCGAGGGTGATCGCCCCGGCGGCCTTGATCCGCTCGATGACCAGGTCGTCCTGGTCGGGCACGCCGTCGGCGAGCCGTGAGCCGTGGCTGGTGCGGATGCCGGCGGTGTTGTGGGTGTCCTTGTGGGCGATCGGCAGCCCGTGGAGGGGGCCGAGATCTCCCGGGCCGGCCCCGGCCGCGAGCCGCTCGTCGGCGGCCTTCGCGGCGTCGAACGCGCGCTCCGCGACGAGGGTGACGATCGCGTTGACGGCGGGGTTGACCCGCTCGATCCGGTCCAGGTGGGCCCGCAGCAGCTCGCGCGCGGACACCTCGCGGCGGCGCAGCAGGTCGGCGAGTTCGAGGGCGGGCAGGAAGCAGAGGTCGTCGTCGTGGGGCACGCGGGGCTCACTCTCCTTGCTCGACGCGGCGGTTCGGGCCGCGATGCGGCCGATGCCGCGGTCCGTGCAGCCTAGGGCCGTCGCTTCGCGGCGGACCTCCCCGCTACAGCACCCCGCCCGCCTCGTCGTGGAAGACCTCCGGCCAGTAGCGCCAGTCGTCCGGCTCGCCCGTCGGCCGGCAGGCCACCGGGTCCACCGAGGCCAGCACGGCCGTCATGATGTCGGCCAGGGGCTGGTACATGTCGTCGGTCAGCTTGTGTTCCTCGTCGATGGCGTGCTCGCGGTGCAGCGCCCAGGCCGTGAAGGCCAGCGTGGAGACGTCGGCGTTGAGCGGTCGCAGGGCGGCGTCGGGGATGTTCCAGGCGTGGATCGCGCCGCTGTCCCCGTCGATGACGACGTCCGTGTCCTCGACGAGGTATCCCAGGCGCAGCAGCCGCTCGGGGGCCACGGCCATGTCCTCGGGGAAGCCGTAGAAGGCCTCCCCCCGCTCGTGCTCATCGCGGCACCGGGCGAGGGTGGGCAGCGTCGGCGCCTCGGTGTCCAGGCGGAACATGAGGCCGTCCTTGGGCAGCCCGGTGCGGGCCAGGAAGCGCCGCGTCGGCTCGTGGACGAGGGTGTGGGGCAGCTCGGCCGGGTCGAAGCGCACGATCTCCTCGGCCCCGAACTCCTCCTCCAGCACCCCCGCGGGCAGATCGAGCCGCAGACCGCCGCCCGGGCCCGCGAGCAGCGCGAACGGCCGTACGAGCGCGACGGCGCGCCAGAACGCGGGGAGGGCGTGGTCCCACTCCGCCACGTCGCCCGCGCTCCCCCAGCCGCCGTCCCAGTCCTCGGCTTCGAGGACCGACAGATACAGCGCGGAGGCCTCCGCCACCGCCCCCGTTCCACAGCGCCCGGCGAGGTGGGCGAACCGGCCGCGGAGCCCGGCCAGGTCGGCCGCCGCGTCGAGGAAGCGCGCGAGGGCCTCCACGGACGGCGCCAGGGGAAGGACCTCGAGCAGGCCGGGGTCCTCCTCGAAGAGCAGCATGCTGGAGACGCGACCGGTGGCCCCGTCCAGCACGACGACATCGGCCTCCTCTCCTTCGACGAGGAGGTGGCCGATGGCCAGCAGGCCGCTGATGTGCGGGTCGAGCTCGGCCGGGTCGGCGGAGTCGGCGAGCAGCCGCGGGACCGGCACCGGCGGGCCCTCGGCCAGCGGGCGGAAGCTCATCAGATCGCCGCCGCCCGGCAGGCCCCCGCCGCTCAGCCACCGCCGGGTGTGCTGGTCGGTGATCGCCGGGGGCAGTTTGCCCTCCGGCACCGTGATGACCTCCGCTGTCACGCTTCCCCCGCACCGCTGACGACCCGGCGCGCCGGGTCACGCTTGTCACTGCGCAGGACCCTACAGCGGGGGTCCGACAGCGCCCCGGGCGGCGTCCATCAGGACCCGGGCGGCCGCGCGGGCCTGGCGGGCCGGTTCGGGGGTGCCGGATATGGCGGCCGTGGTGATCGCGCCCTCGGCCAGCAGGGCGAGCTGGGGGGCCAACGCGGCGGGCAGGCCCGCGGCCTCGACAAGACCGGCCAGATACCGCTGGAACGCCTCCTTGTGGGCGCGGGCGGCCGCGGCGACCTCCGGGGTGGTGGCGCCCAGCTCGCCGTAGGAGTTGATGAAGGCGCAGCCCCGGTAGTCCGGCTCGCCGAACCACTCGTACAGCCAGTCGAAGACCGCCGCCACCCGCTCCTCGGGCGGCCCCGGCGCCGCCTCGACGTACCGCGCGAGCCCGTCGAGCAGGCGGGCGTCGCGGCGCCGGAGATACGCCTCGACCAGCGCGGCCTTGGAGGGGTAGAGCTGGTAGAGCCGCTTGAGGGAGACGCCCGAGGCGGTCCGTACCGCGTCCATGCCGACGGCCTGGACACCGCGGCCGTAGTAGAGCTCCTCGGCGGCGTCGAGGACCCGCTCCCTCGTCGCTTCGAGTTCCACCGTCATCGACCCCTGCCTCATCCACCCTGCCCCGGCCGCCAGCGGCCGACGGCCGTACCCGAACATGCGAGAACCATCGTTCTCCCATCCTACCGCAGGCAGGGGCGCGCATCCGGGGTACTCGGTCGCCCTGCCGTCGTCCGGACGAGCCGGAGGTCACGCCATGAACACGAGCCCTCCCGAAGGCGCCGTGGAGATCCACTTCATCGGCAACGCGACCCTGCTGCTGCGCTACGGGCCCTTCACCCTGCTGACCGATCCGAACTTCCTCCACCGCGGGCAGCACGCGTACCTCGGCCATGGCCTGCTGTCGCGCCGCCTGACCGAGCCCGCGCTGCCCGTGACGCGGCTGCCGGTGGGGCTGGACGCCGTCGTCCTGTCCCATCTGCACGGCGACCACTGGGACCGGGTCGCCCGCCGCCACCTGGACCGCGGCGTGCCCGTCATCACGACCCCGCACGCCGCACGCCGGCTCCAGGCGTTCCACGGCTTCCACCGGGCCACCGGGCTGCGCAACCGGCAGAGCCACGACCTGGTGAAGGACGGCGCGCGGGTCCGGGTCACGGCCGTCCCCGGGCGGCACGCGCGCGGGGCGCTGCAAGCGTTCCTGCCGCCGGTCATGGGCAGCGTGGTGGAGTTCATGGACGCGTACGGGCAGGTCACCCTGCGGCTCTACCTCTCCGGCGACACCCTCCCGTTCGAGGGTCTGGAGATGATCACCGAGGACCACCCGGACATCCATCTGGCCGTGGTCCACCTGGGCGGCACCACGCTCCCCGGCGGCTTCCTGGTCACGATGGACGCCGCCATGGGCTGCGATCTGGTGGAGCTGCTCGATCCGCCGCTGGTGCTGCCCGTCCACTACGAGGAGTACACGGTCATGAAGTCGCCCCTCGGCCACTTCCTCGCCGAGGCCCGGCGCCGCGGGCTCGGCCCGCGCCTCGTCCACTGCCCGCGTGGAGGGCGCGTCATCGCGGGGCCGGGCCCGCGCGTCGCCGCGCCCGGCACCGCCGTGCCGGGCCGCTGACCCGGGCTCCTTACCGGACGTCCCGGGGCCCGGCGCGCCGGATTCGGCCATTCGGGGAGTCCTCCCGGCCCTCTTGGTTGGTGCCCTGTGCCCGGGGAGCACCCGGCCTCCGCTCCACGGCCCCCGAGCCCCCACCCCGCTGCCAGGAGACGCCCATGACGTTGGACGTCAGGCGGCAACTGGCGCGGACCCGGTACATCGAACAGCAGCAGAAGGTCGTGAACCGGCTGCGCCCGCGACACGATCCGCAAGGCGATGGGCGACAAGGGCTGACCGGGGCCGGGCCCCGACGCCCCGGCCCCGCGCCGCGTTCCTGAGGGCCGGCGGGCGCGTTCGCCGGCCGTGGGTGTTTCCCTGGAGGGAGGTGGATGGGCAGCCGAGTCATACTTGAAGATGTGAGCATCCAGGCGTTTCCTCCGCCGCGGGCGCGGCGACGGCGCGCATGACCTCACGATCTCGGCCGGATCTACCAGGCAGCGTGGGATGAACGACCATGAGGCGACCGGACACCGGGCGGGATCTCCCCGTCCGGTGGGACGACCTCGTTGACGAGCCGTCGACGGCCAGGGCCACCCTCGACGAGCGGGGCGTCGTCACCGGGTGGAGCGAGGGGGCCCGCAGGCTCCTCGGCCACCCGAGCGCGGCGGTGCTGGGCCGGCCTGCCTCCCTGCTGCTCGTAGGCGGGGCGGGCCCCGACCTCCCCGGCGCCCGGGGGCGGCTGGGCCGGTGGGCCGGGGAGCTGACGCTGCTCCACCGCGACGGCCATCCCCTGCGGGTCCGTCTGCTGGCGCACCACCGGGCGGCGGCGGGCGGCGGCGCCGAGTGGCTGCTGGTCTCCCCGCTGGACCGGCCGGCGCCGACCGCCGGGGACGACTGGCTGGTCAAGGCCTCGTTCGCCCAGGGGCCCTGCACGATGGCGGTCTACGACCGGCGGCTGCTGCTGCGGTGGGCCAACGCGGACATGGAACGCGCGATGGGGCTCACCCAGGACCAGATGCGCGGGCTGCGCATGTCGGAGATCGTGGCCGACTCGCGCGGCGCCGAGGCCGAGCGGCTGATGCGCCAGGTGCTGGACAGCGGCCTGCCGCGCTCCCTGCGGCTCCCGCCCGCCCCCGGCAGGCCGGCCTGGTCCACCTCGCTGGCCCCGCTGTGCGGCGCCGACGGCCGGCCGCGAGGGGTGATCGTGTCGGCGCATGACGTCACGGAGCGGTACGAGGCGCAGCGGCGGCTGGCGCTGCTCGACGAGGCGAGCCTCCGCATCGGCTCGACGCTGGACATCACGCGCACCGCGCGGGAGCTGACCGAGGTGGCCACCCCGGGGTTCGCGGACTTCGCCGTGGTGGATCTGCTGCCCTCCGTCCACCCCGGCGGCGACGAGCCGCCCCCCGGGCCGGTGCCCGGCACGGTCGTGCTGCGCCGCGTCGCCGCCCGCTCGGTGCTGGAGGGCAGCCCGGACGTGGTGATCGGACTCGGTGAGCTGGCCGTCTATCCGGAGCGCTCCCCCGCGGCCGAGTGCCTGGCCGCCGGGCGGGGGGTGCTGACGGAGGTGACTCCCGAGGCCGTCGCCCGGTGGGCCGGGGACGACCCCGCGCGGGCCGACTCGACGCGCCAGTTCGGCTTCCACTCCACGATCACCGTCCCGCTGCGCGCCCGGGGGACGACGCTGGGCGTGGCCGCGTTCGCCCGCCACCGGCGCCCCGAGCCGTTCCAGCAGGACGATCTGCTGCTCGCCGAGGAGATCACGGCCCGGGCCGCGGTGTGCATCGACAACGCCCACCGCTACACCCGGCAGCGCGAGACCGCCCTGACCCTGCAGCGCAGCCTGCTGCCGCGGCAGCTGCCGCGGCACGCGGCGGTCGAGACCGCCTCCCGCTATCTGCCGGCCCGGTCGCGGGCGGGCGTCGGGGGCGACTGGTTCGATGTGATCCCGCTGTCCGGCGCCCGGGTCGCGCTGGTGGTGGGCGATGTGGTGGGCCACGGCGTGCAGGCGTCGGCCGCCATGGGCCGGCTGCGGACGGCGGTGCGCACCCTGGCCGATGTCGATCTGCCCCCGGACGAGCTGCTCACCCACCTCGACGACCTGGTGGCCCAGTTGTCGGCCGAGGCGGGGGGCGAGCCGGGCGCGGACGCCGCGGGGGGCCTGGGGGCCACCTGTCTGTATGTGGTGTACGACCCGGTGTCCCGGCGCTGCTGCCTGGCCCGCGCCGGCCATCCGCCTCCCGTGCTGACCCGCCCGGACGGCCGCGCCGACTTCCTCGACCTGCCCGGCGGGCCGCCCCTGGGCCTGGGCAGCCTGCCGTTCGAGTCCCGCGAGGTGGAACTGGAGGAGGGCAGCCTGCTGTCCCTCTACACCGATGGGCTGCTCCAGGCCCCCGACGGCGATGTCGACGAGGCGGTGGCCGCGCTGCGCGCCGCGCTCTCCCGGCCCGCCGGGCCCCTGGACGAGCTGTGTCAGGCCGTGCTCGCCACCCTGGTCACCGGCCGCCCCGCCGACGACGTGGCCCTCCTGATGGCCCGCACCCGGGCGCTCGACGCGTCCCAGGTGGCCACCTGGGACCTGCCCCCGGACCCGACCGCCGTGGCCCGGGCCCGCCAGGACGCCGCCGACCAGCTGCTGGCCTGGGGCCTGGACGGGGCGGTGTTCACCACCGAACTGGTCGTCAGCGAGCTGGTCACCAACGCCATCCGGCACGCCGAAGGCCCCATCACACTGCGCCTGATCCACGACCGCAGCCTGATCTGCGAGGTCTCCGACGGCAGCGACACCGCCCCGCATCTGCGCCGGGCGCGGGTGTTCGACGAGGGCGGGCGCGGGCTGCTGCTGGTGGCCCAGCTCGCGCGGCGCTGGGGCACCCGGCACACCCCGACCGGCAAGACGATCTGGGCCGAACAGCCGCTGCGGGGCCCGGTCGAGTGAGGGCGGGCCATACAATCACCGGTGAAACAAAGCCTGTTCGGCCGCGGCGCCTGGCACCCGAGGAACGAAAGGCCGCATCTCCATGCGAAGCAAAGCCTCGCTCGGCACCGGTCCGCTGGCCGACCTGAGCCCCGCCGAATCGGCCCGCCTCATGTCGGTCATGCGCGAGGCCGCGCTGAGCCGGGGCCGGCTGCCGCTGCCCGCGCGCCCGGTGATCGGGCAGTCCTGGGACCGCATGCTGCGTCTGGGCCTGGACCCCGAGCGGGGAAGCGCCCCGCGGCTGCTGGGCATCGAGGAGCTGGAGCGGCGGCGGCAGCGGACCCGGCTCGCGGATGTGCTGCCCACCTTGCACAGCGGCCTGCTGGAGGCGGCGGAGGCGGCCGGCCACATCATGATCATCACCGATGCCGACGGCAGGGTGCTGTGGATCGACGGCCACCGCGGCGTACGCCGGCACGCCGACGGCATCGCCCTCACCGAGGGGGCCCACTGGGCCGAGGACGCCGCCGGCACCAGCGGCATCGGCACCGCGCTGGCCGTCCGGGCGCCGGTGCGCGTGCACTCCGCCGAGCACTTCGTCCGCGCCTTCCACACCTGGAGCTGCGCCGCGGCCCCGGTCCGCGACCCCAGGGACGGGCGGCTGCTGGGCATCGCGGACATCAGCGGCCCGGCCGCCGGCGCCCACCCGACCGTGCTGTCGCTGGTCACCGCGACGGCCCGGTGGGCGGAGGGCGAGCTGCGGCTGGCCCACAGCCGGGAGCTGGACCGGCTGCGGGCCGTCGCCGCCCCGGTGCTGGCGCGGATCCGGGGCAAGGCGGTCGCGGTCGACCCGCACGGCTGGGTCGCCGGGGTCACCGGCGTCACGCCCCGGGACCGCCGGCTGCTGCTGCCCAGGACGGCGCTCGACGGGCCCGTCTGGCTGCCCGCGCTGGGAGCCTGCGCGGTGGAGCCGCTGCCGGGCGGCCATCTGCTGCGGGTGCTGGACACCGGGGCGGACGAGGCGGGCGAGCTGTACGAGCCGGGCGGCGCCGGCCGCCTGGTGCTGGACGTACGCCGCCCGCACGAGTGGGCGCTGACCTTCGCCGGGCCCTCGGGCACCTGGACCCACCAGCTCAGCGCCCGCCACGCCGAGGTGCTGCTGGTCCTCGCCGCGTCCCCCGGCGGGCGGACGGCGGCGCAGCTCGCCGACGACCTGTTCGGGGACCCGACGCGGACGGTGACCGTGCGCGCCGCCATGTCCCGGCTGCGCCGCAGCTTCGGGGCGGTGCTCGCGCACCGCCCCTACCGCATCGCCGACCAGCTCCGCGTCGACGTACGGCGCCCGGACCGCCGCGAGGATCTGCTGCCGTTCAGCGCGGCGCCGGCCGTGGCCCGTCTCCGGGAGCCGGCCTGAGAGGTGTCAGCCGCGGCCGGCCACCTGCTCCGGGCTGAGGACGGCGGCGAGCCGGTCGGCGGGCAGCAGCCCCTTCTCCAGGACCAGTTCGGCCACGCCGCGGCCGGTGGCCAGGGCCTCCTTGGCGATGGCGGTGGCCGCGCTGTAGCCGATGTGCGGGTTGAGCGCGGTGACCAGGCCTATGGAGTTCTCCACCGCCGCGCGCAGGACCTCGGCGTTGGCGGTGATGCCGGACACACAGCGCTCGGCGAGCACCAGGCAGGCCGTCCGCAGGTGGGTGATGCTCTCCGACAGGGAGTGCAGGATGATCGGCTCGAAGGCGTTGAGCTGGAGCTGCCCGGCCTCGGCGGCCATCGTGATGGTGACGTCGTTGCCGATCACCTCGAAGGCGACCTGGTTGACCACCTCGGGGATGACCGGGTTGACCTTGCCGGGCATGATGCTGGACCCGGCCTGGACCGGCGGCAGGTTGATCTCGTTCAGCCCGGCGCGCGGGCCGGAGGAGAGCAGTCGCAGGTCGTTGCAGCTCTTGGAGAGCTTGACGGCGATGCGCTTGAGGACGCCCGACAGATGGACGAAGGCGCCGCAGTCCTGGGTGGCCTCGACCAGGTTGGCGGCGGTGACCACGGGCAGGCCGGTGATGTCGGCGAGGTGGCGGCGGGCGGCCTCGGCGTAGCCGGCGGGGGCGTTGAGGCCGGTGCCGATCGCGGTGGCGCCGAGGTTGATCTCGTGGACCAGGCTCTGGGCCTCCCGCAGCCGGCTCTGGTCCTCCTCCAGCATCACCGCGTACGCGGAGAACTCCTGGCCCAGGGTCATCGGCACCGCGTCCTGGAGCTGGGTGCGCCCCATCTTCAGGATGTCGCGGAACTCCTCGGCCTTGGCGGCGAACGCCTCGCGCAGCACCTCCATCGCGGCCAGCAGCCCCCGCACGGCGAGGATGGTGGAGACCTTGACGGCGGTCGGGTAGACGTCGTTGGTGGACTGGCTGAGGTTGACGTCCTCGTTCGGGTGCAGCTGGGTGTAGTCGCCCTTGGCGTGGCCGAGGATCTCCAGCGCCCGGTTGGCGATCACCTCGTTGGCGTTCATGTTGGTCGAGGTGCCCGCGCCGCCCTGGATCACGTCCACCACGAACTGGTCGTGCAGCTTGCCCTCGCGGATCTCCCGGCAGGCGGCCGCGATGGCGTCGGCCTTGCGCGGCTCCAGCAGCCCCAGGTCCTGGTTGGCGCGGGCGGCGGCCTCCTTGACGGCGGCCAGCGCACCGATGAGGTGCGGGTAGGCCGCGATGGTGGTGCCGGTGATGGGGAAGTTCTCCGTGGCGCGCAGGGTGTGGATCCCCCAGTACGCGTCGGCCGGCACGTCGCGGTCACCCAGCAGGTCGTGTTCTCGGCGGAAGCCGGTGGCAGTCATCGGTGTGCGGTATCCCTTGGTGAGACGGGGTGAGGGTTGGGGTGGGGGGTGAGGGTGGCGTGGGTGGGGGGCGCGTCAGGCAAGCCGCTCCAGCACGTTCAGCGCATGCAGGGTGCCGACGGGCCGGCCGCCGCCGAGGACGGGGGCCTCGGCGAACTCGGTGAGCCGCTCGGGGGCGATGCCGAGGTGGGCGAGGGCCGCGGCGGTCACCGGCATCCGGGCGCGGTCCGCGCCGTCGGCGATCTTCACGGCGAGCGCGCTCCCGTCGGGCAGCGCCGCCACCTGGACGCCTTCGAAGCCGTCCTTGGCGATGAGTCCGGGCACCGCGCGCATCAGCCGGGCGACGTCCCGCCCGGTCCCGGCGACCATCTCGGGGTGTTCGCGCATGGCGGCCGCGACCCGGCCCTCGGGGGTGCCGGCGGGAGCGGTGGCGATCCGGGCGAGGGCGCGGGCCAGCCCGCGCGGCGAGACGGCGAACAGCGGCGCGCCGCACCCGTCGACCGTCACCCGGGCGATCCGCTGCCCGGTGAGGTCCTCGACGGTCTCGGCGATCAGCCGCTGCAGCGGGTGCGCCGGGTCGAGGTACCCCTCCAGCGGCCAGTCGCACAGCTGGGCGGTCAGCAGCATCGCGGCGTGCTTGCCGGAGCAGTTCTGGGCGAGCCGGGAGCGGCCGCGTCCGGCGCGCAGCCAGGCCTCGCGCTCGGGGGCGCCGTAGGGCAGGTCGGGGACGTTGCGCAGCAGGTCCTCGGCCAGCCGGCCCTGCTCGAGGATGCGCCGGGCCCCGGCCAGGTGCCGCTCCTGGCCGGAGTGGCTGGCGGCGGTGAGCGCCAGCAGTTCGCCGTCCAGCGGCAGCCCGGCCCGCGCCATGGCGACGGCCTGGACGGGCTTGAGGGCCGAGCGGGGGTAGAACGCGACGTCGGGGTCGCCGGCCTGGACGAGCACCCGGCCGTCGGCGGCCAGGACCACGGCCGAGCCGTGGTGGACGCCCTCGACCAGGCCGCCGCGTATGACCTGGACGAGCGGTACGTGGCGTGGCTCGCGGATCTCGGGGGCCTCGGCGGGCAGCGGGTGGTGGGTGTCGGAGTGCGGGGAGGCGGAGGAGGTGTTCAAGGTGCTCGCGACGGTAGTAGGGGTGTGGTGGGAGGAAGGGGGCGGGGAGGTGGCGGGGTGGCCGGGGTCCGGGGCGGTCATCGCCGTCCGGTCACCCGGTTCCGTACGCCGAACCAGCCGAGGACCAGGGCCAGCACGATCGCCGGGAGCGCCATGACCGTCAGCCGGCTGGGCCCGCCGTCGGCCCACATCAGGACCAGCACGGAGGCGAGGAAGCCGATGGTGACGATCTCGGTGTACGGCGAGCCGGGGAGCCGGTAGCCGGGTCGCTCGACCAGTCCCTCCCGGGAGCGCCGCCAGAAGAGCAGGTGACACAGCATGATCATGGCCCAGGTGGAGAGGATGCCGATCGCGGCGAAGTTCAGCACGATCTCGAAGGCCTTGCTGGGCACCACGTAGTTCAGGCCCACGCCCAGCACGCAGAAGAAGGCGGTGAGCAGGATCCCGCCGTACGGGACGTGGGTGCGGCTCATCACACCGGTGAACTTGGGGGCGGAGCCGGACATGGCCATCGAGCGCAGGATGCGGCCGGTGGAGTAGAGCCCGGAGTTGAGGCTGGACATGGCGGCGGTGAGCACGACGAGGTTCATCACCCCGCCCGCCGAGGGCACGCCGATGTTGGACAGCACGGTCACGAACGGGCTCTGGTCGGCGGAGTAGGAGGTGAACGGCATCAGCATGGAGAGCAGCACCACGGAGCCGACGTAGAAGAGGGCGACGCGCCACATGATGGAGTTGATCGCCTTGGGCATGATCTTCTCGGGGTTCTCGGTCTCCCCCGCCGCGACGCCGACGAGCTCGACGGACGCGTAGGCGAAGATGACGCCCTGGATGACCAGCAGCATCGGGAGCACCCCGTGCGGGAAGACGCCGCCGTGGTCGAAGATCATCGCGGGGCCGGGGTCGTTGCCGTCGATGGGGTGGCGGGTGACCAGCAGGAAGATGCCGATCGCCATGAAGGCGACGAGCGCGCCGACCTTGATGATCGCGAACCAGAACTCCATCTCGCCGAAGATCTTCACCGAGATGAGGTTCACCGCCAGCACGACGGCGAGCGCGATCAGGGCGATCACCCACTGTGGGATCTCGGTGAACATTCCCCAGTAGTGGGTGTAGGTCGCGACGGCCGTGATGTCGGCGATCCCGGTGGTGGCCCAGTTCAGGAAGTACATCCAGCCGGCGACGAAGGCGCCCTTCTCGCCGAGGAACTCACGGGCGTACGAGACGAAGGCGCCCGAGGAGGGGCGGTGCAGCACGAGCTCGCCCAGGGCCCGCACCACCAGGAAGGCGAAGACTCCGCAGACCGCGTAGGCGATGAAGAGCGAGGGTCCGGCGTCGTTGAGCCGCCCGCCGGCTCCGAGGAAGAGCCCGGTGCCGATGGCGCCACCGATGGCGATCATGTTGACGTGCCGGGCCTTGAGGGACTTGCTGTACCCGGCGTCCCCCGCGTCGATGTGCGCGGGGGACGTGTCGGTGTGCTGCTGACGGCGTTCTTCGTGCCGGAGGGACTGCTCGCTCACTCCTGCTGTCCGCCTTCCGTGGGTATTGCGGTGCGGTCCGCCCCGGGGGCGGGCCGCACGATGGAGGTGAGGGTGTTTTCGACGCGCTGGAGGTGATGGGTCATCGCCGCCACGGCGTCTGGTTCGGAGCCGTCGGACAGCGCCTCGACGATCGCCCGGTGTTCCCGGTTGGCCTGCTCGCGCCGGCCGCCGAGTTCGTTGAGGAACGCGGACTGCCGTGCCAGGGCGTCGCGGATTTCCTCGATCACCTTGCGGAATACAGGGTTCCGGGCCGCTTGGGCAATGGCCAGATGGAAAAGTGTGTCCATCGCCACCCACGCGGTGGTGTCGGTCTCCCGCTCCATCCGGTCCAGCAGATGGCCCAGGTGATCCAGGTCCTCGGCGGTGCGGCGGGTGGCCGCGTACCCGGCGACCGGGATCTCGACGTGCCGCCGCACCTCGAGCAGGTCGCTCGCCGTGTAGTCGCCGAAGGTGGGGTCCGCCACCGGGCCGCTGGAGATGACGAAGGTACCCTTGCCGGTGCGCGACGCGGTGAGACCCATGGTCTGCAGGGCCCGCAGCGCCTCCCGGAGGACCGGTCGGCTGACCTCCAGCCGCCGGCAGAGTTCCGCCTCGGACGGGAGCTTGTCCCCGACCGCGTACTCGCCCGCCTCGATGGCCCGGCGAAGGTGCGTGAGCACGGCCTCCATGGCGCTGACTCGACGGGGGACGGATACCGCTGTCTGGCTGTCTGACAGGTTCACGCGCCGATCCTCGGCTGGCCACGGAACCGTTGTCAATAGTTCCGCGACAAAGAGCGTCCGACCGCACACTATGAGGCTTTTGCCGGGTTTATGCTCTATGTTGAGTTTCTTCGCGAGGCGTAGCGGCGTTGCCGAGGGCACGAGCGACGGGTGCGTGATCAGGCATGACACAGCGGCTGACCAGGGCGCGCATCACGGCCGTCGACACCCGTGACATCCGCTTCCCCACCTCGCGGCGGCTCGACGGCTCGGACGCCATGCACCCCGACCCCGACTACTCGGCCGCCTATGTGACCCTGCGCACCGACGCCCCGGACGGCCTGGAGGGACACGGCTTCTGCTTCACCATCGGCCGGGGGAACGAGGTGGCGGTCGCGGCGATCGACGCCCTGCGCCCGCGCCTGACGGGGACGGAGCTCGGCGGCGCCCCGGCCGACCTGGGCGCCGTCTACCGCGCGCTGGCCGGCGACAGCCAGCTGCGCTGGCTGGGCCCGGACAAGGGCGTCACCCACATGGCCGTCGGCGCCGTGATGAACGCCCTGTGGGACCTGTACGCGAAGCGGGCGGGGAAGCCGCTGTGGAAGCTGCTGGCCGACCTCACCCCCGAGCAGCTCGTCGCCCTCGTCGACTTCCGCTACCTCACCGACGCGCTGACCCCCGACGAGGCGCTGCGGATCCTGCGCCGCGCCGAGCCGGGCAAGGCCGAGCGCGAGGCCCGGCTGCGGGCCGAGGGCTATCCGGCCTACGCCGCCTCCCCGGGCTGGCTCGGCTACTCCGACGCCCGGCTCGCCTCGGCCGCCCGCCGGGCCGTCGCCGAGGGCTTCACCCAGATCAAGCTAAAGGTCGGCGCCGACCTGGAGGAGGACCTGCGGCGCTGCCGGATCGCCCGCGAGGCGGTCGGCCCGGACATCCGGATCGCGCTGGACGCCAACCAGCGGTGGGAGCCGGGCGAGGCGGTGGCCTGGGTCCAGGCGCTGGCCGGATTCGACCCGTACTGGATCGAGGAACCCACCTCCCCCGACGAGATCCTCGGCCTCGCCGCGATCCGCCGCGCCGTCGCACCCGTGAAGGTCGCTGCCGGCGAGCACACGGCCAACCGCGTGGTCTTCAAACAGCTGCTGCTCGCCGGGGCCCTGGACATCCTCCAGCTGGACGCCTGCCGCGTCGGCGGGGTCTCGGAGCATCTGGCGATCCTGCTGCTCGCCGCCCGTTTCGGGGTCCCGGTGTGCCCGCACGCGGGGGGCGTGGGACTGTGCGAGCTGGTGCGGCACCTGGCCATGTTCGACTATGTGGCGGTCTCCGGGACGTGGGAGGACCGGACGGTCGAGTACGTGGACCATTTGCACGAGCACTTCATCGATCCCGCAGTGATCGCCCGGGGGCGGTACACGGCCCCCTCCGTCCCCGGGTTCAGCTCCACCCTGCGCCCCGAGTCGCTGCGCGCGTACGCCTACCCCCACGGCGCCGTCTGGCTCGCCGAGCGGGCGCAGGGGGTGGCGTGAGGGGCGCGGGGCGCCGCCGGGCCGCCGCCACGGTCCTCGCCCTGGCGCTGGCCCCGGCCGCCGCGGGCTGCGGGGGCGGCGGGCCGGCCGGCGGCCGGGTCGGGGTGGTGCTGCCGTTCCTCACCTCGCCGTTCTGGCAGGCGTACAACCAGGACATCCCGCGGCAGGCCGCCGCCCAGGGCGTGCGGGTGCTCCCCACGGTCAATTCCGACGGCGACGCCGCGAAACAGATCGCCGACATCCAGAGCCTGATGTCCGAGGGCGTCAAGGGCCTGGTGGTCTCGCCCATCGACTCCGCCGCCATCGTCGCGGGCCTGCGCGCCGCGCAGCGCCGGGGCGTCCCCGTGGTCGCGGTCGACGTGGCCCCCGAGAAGGGGAAGGTGGCGATGGTGGTCAGGGCCGACAACCGCGCCTACGGCCGCGAGGCCTGCCAGGTCCTGGGCCGGGCCGTGAGGACGGGCAAGGTGGTGCAGATCCAGGGCGACCTGGCCTCGGCCAACGGCCGCGACCGCACGTCCGCCTTCTCCCGGTGCATGGCGCGGCACTACCCGGCGATCAAGGTGCTGAACATCCCCGCTGGCTGGCAGGCGGACAGGGCCGCGGCCGGCCTGGAGGCGCTGTACAGCGCCAACCCCACCATCAAGGGCATCTATCTGCAGGCCGGCGGGGTGTATCTGGCGCCGACCCTGCGCACCCTCCAGCGGCACCACGCTCTGGTGCGCGCGGGCCGCCCCCGGCACATCACGATCGTCTCCAACGACGGCATCCCCGAGGAACTCAGGGCCATCCGCCAGGGTTTCCTCGACGCCACCGTCTCCCAGCCCGCCGACCTCTACGCCAAGTACGCCATGTACTACATCAAGCGGGCGATGGCCGGGAAGACCTTCCACCCGGGCCGCACGGGCCACGGCAGCACCGTCGTCGAGCTGCCCGGCGGCATCCTCCAGGACCAGCTCCCCGCGCCCCTGGTGACCCGGCGGAACGTCGACGACCCGGCGCTGTGGGGCAACCGCCGATGACCCGCGCCCGACCCCCGCTCGTCGAGGCCCGTGGGATCACCAAGCGGTACGGGCCCACGGTGGCCCTGCTGGACACGGACCTCGCCATCGAGGCGGGCGCCTCCCACGCCCTCGTCGGCCGCAACGGCGCGGGCAAGTCCACGCTCGTGTCGGTCCTCACCGGCCTCACCCGGCCGGAGCGCGGCACCCTGCGGTACGACGGCGAACCCGCGCCGCCCCTCGCGGACCGGGCGGCCTGGCGGCGCCGGGTGGCGTGCGTCTACCAGCAGTCGACGGTCGTCGGCGAGCTGTCGGTGGCGGAGAACCTGTTCCTGGGCCGTCAGCCGGTCACCCCGCGGGGCCGGGTGATCAGCCGGCGGCTGATGCGGCGGCGGGCCCGCGCGCTCCTGGACGAGTGGGGCGTGCCGGTGGACGAGAGGGCCCGGGCCGGCGGGCTGAGCGTCGAGGACACCAAGCTGGTGGAGATCGCGCGGGCGCTCTCGCGCGGCACCCGCCTCATCGTCCTGGACGAGCCGACCGCCCAGCTCGACAGCCGGGCGACCGGCCGGCTGTTCGCCCATATGCGGCGGCTCGAGGAGGCCGGGGTCACCTTCCTCTACATCTCCCACCACCTGCGGGAGGTGTACGAGGTGTGCCAGGTCGTGACCGTGCTGCGCGACGCCCGCCGGATCGTCACCGCCCCGGTCGGCGAGATGCCCCCGGGCAAGCTGATCGAGGCGATGACCGGCGGGCGTGGCGGGCCGCCGGCCCCGCCCGCCGAGCGGCCGCGGCCGGCCGGCCCGGCCCCCGCCGCCGTGCGCCTGGAGCACCTCAGCAGCCCGCGCTTCCATGACATCAGCCTCACCGTCGGGGCCGGTGAGGTGGTGGGCCTGGCCGGGCTCGCCGGCTCGGGCAGCCATCAGCTCGGGGCCGCGCTGGCCGGGCTGCACCGGACCACCGGCGGCCGGGCCTGGATCTTCGGCCGCCCGCTGCGCACCGGAAGCGTCCCCGCGGCCCTGGCCGCCGGGGTCGGCTGTCTGCCGCGCGACCGGCACCACGAGGGGCTGGTCGCGGGGCTGTCGGTGGCCGAGAACATCACCATGCCGATCAGCGGCCGGCTCGGGCCGCTGGGCCTGATCAGCCCCCGGGCCCGGGACGCGGTCGCCCGGCGGGCGATCGCCGACCTCGACATCGGCACCCGGGGGCCCGCCGAGCCGCTGAGCGGGCTGTCCGGCGGCAACCAGCAGAAGGTGGTCCTGGCGCGCGCCCTGGCCACCGACCCCAGGGTGCTGGTGCTCATCGACCCGACGGCCGGGGTGGACGTACGGGCCAAGCAGACCCTGCTGGCGGCGGCGCTGCGGGCCCGGGCCGAGGGGCGCGCGGTGCTGGTGGTCTCCGACCAGCTGGAGGACCTGCGCGTCTGCGACCGGGTCCTGGTCATGTTCAACGGCTTCGTGTCGGCCGAGTACCCGGCGGGGTGGCGGGACGCGGATCTGCTCGCCGCGGTCGAAGGGGTGACGCCCGGCCATGGGTGACCCGGCCGCCTCCCCGGCCGGCCCGGCCCGCCGCGCCGCCGTGTTCCGGGTGCGGGACCTGGCGCTGCTGCCCGCGGTGGTGCTGCTGGTGGTGGTCGGCGCGGTGACCAACCACACGTTCCTGGAGCGGGAGAACCTGATCAACATCCTGGGCGCCTCCTCGGCGCTCGGGCTGCTGGTGCTCGCCGAGGCGATGATCCTGCTCAGCGGCCGGATGGACCTCTCGCTCGAGTCCGTCGCGGGACTGGCGCCCGCGCTCGGCTTCCTGGTCGTCATGCCCGCCGCCTCCGGCGGGTTCGGCACCCTCTGGCCCGCGTGGCTCGGCCTGCTGATCATCCCGGTGGCCGGGGCGTGCGTGGGCGCGGTCAACGCCGCCCTGATCGTGAGGCTCGGGCTCAACGGCTTCATCGTCACCCTCGCGATGAACATCGTGCTGCGCGGGCTGCTGATCGGACTGGTCTCGGGCAGGACGCTCTTCGACGCCCCGGCCGCCTTCTTCGCGCTGGGCTCCGACACCTGGCTGGGGCTGCCGCTCTGCGTGTGGCTGACCGCCGGATGCTTCGCGGTGGCCGGGTTCTGCCTGCGCTACCACCGCTTCGGCCGCGCGGTGTACGCGGTCGGCGGCAACGCCCCGGCCGCTCGCGCGGCGGGCATCCGGGTGGCGCGGGTGGGCTGGGCGGTGCTGGTGGTGGGCGGGGCTCTGTCGGCCGTCGCGGGCCTCGTCATCGCCGGACGGGTCGGCGCGGTCAACGCCGACCAGGGCAGCGGCATGATCTTCACCGTGTTCGCGGCCGCGGTGATCGGCGGCATCAGTCTGCGGGGCGGCCGCGGCTCGCTGCTCGGCGCCCTGCTGGGCACGCTCCTGCTGGGGATGCTGGAGAACCTGCTCACGCTCGCCCAGGTGTCGTCCTTCTGGGTCCAGGCGATCTACGGCGGCATCATCCTGCTCGCCCTGGTCGTCACCCGACTCACCACCGGCGAGGCGCAGGAGTCATAGTATTAACAGAAATGTCTCCGCAGATGGGGCGGGCGATGACCAGTTCCGAGGGAACTGCTCCGACAGAAGCACACGTCCCGTTCGACATGGCCGACGCGGCGACCGCGGTGATCGACGCGGCGGGCATCGTCGTCGGATGGACCACCGCCATGGAGCACCTCCTCGGCTATCCGGCGGCCGAGATGGTGGAGAAGCCTGCCGACATGCTGCTGGCGGCCCCCGAGGACGCGGCGAAGGCGGAGGGCATCGCGGAGCAGTGCCGCCGGCAGGGCGGCTGGGGCGGTCTGATGACGCTCCGGCACCGCGACGGCCACCTGGTCGAGGTGGGGCTGCGGGTCTCGGCGTTGTCCGATTTCCTCGGGCGCGAGTGCTGGCTGATCTCCGCCGTCGACCTCTCGAAGGTCCCCTCGTGGGCACTGAGCGGCTCCCTGCTGGAGGCGTTTCTCGTCCGCTCCCCCATCGGCATGGCCGTCCTCAGCCCCGACCTGCGGTACGTGTGGATCAACGACATGCTGGAGCGCTACGGCGGGATACCGCGCGAGCAGCGGCTCGGCCGCCGGATGAGGGAGTCCCTGCCCGGCCTGGACACCAAGGCCCTCGAGGCGCAGATGCGGAAGGCGCTGGAGACCGGCGAACCGGTGATCGACTACGAGTACCGGGGCTGGACCCTGGCCGATCCCTACCACGAGCACGCGTACTCCACCTCCTTCTTCCGGCTCGACAACGCCGACGGCAACCCGGTGGGCGTGTGCTACATGGGCATGGACGTGACCGACCGGTGGCGGGCCCGGGAACGGCTGGCCCTGCTGAGCGAGGCCAGCGCGAAGATCGGCAGCACCCTGGACGTCCTGCGGACCGCCCAGGAGCTGGCCGACTTCGCCGTCCCCCGGCTGGCCGACTTCGTGACCGTCGACCTGCTGGAGTCGGTGCTGCGCGGCGAGGAGCCGGTGGCCCCACCGCGCCGGACGCTGCCCGCCTTCCGGCGGGCAGGCCAGACCTCCATCCACGAGGGCACCCCCGAGGCCATCGCGGCGCCCGGGGACGCCATCGCCATCTCCCCCGGCTCCCCCTTCGCCGCCTGCTTCTTCTCCGGTGAGGCCGTCCTGGACCCGGTCATGGACGTCTCCGTCACCGCGTGGACCGGCGACAGCCCGGATCCGGCCCGGGTCGGCAAGGCCCGCGAGTTCGGGATGCGCTCGTTGATGGTCGCGCCGATCAGCGCGCGCGGCACCATCCTGGGCGTGGCCTCCTTCGTCCGCACCCGCCACCCGGTCCCGTTCGAGGAGGACGACCTGATGCTGGCCGAGGAGCTGGTCGCACGGGCCGCGCTGTGCGTGGACAACGCCCGCCGCTACACCCGCGAGCACACCGCGGCCCTGGCCCTCCAGCGGAGCCTGATGCCGCACGACCTGCCCGACAGCCCCGCCCTCGAGGTGGCGTCGCGCTACCTGCCCACCGACGTCCGCCACGGCGTGGGCGGCGACTGGTTCGACGTGATCCCGCTGTCCGGCGCGCGGGTGGCGCTGGCGGTCGGCGACGTGGTCGGGCACGGCATCGACGCCGCGGCCAGCATGGGCCGGCTGCGCACCGCCGTGCACACGCTCGCGGACATGGACCTGCCGCCCGAGGAGCTGCTGGCCCACCTCGACGACCTGATCATCCGGCTCGGCGAGGGACGGGCGGGCGAGGAGGACACCGCCGCGCTCCTGGGCGCCACCTTCCTGTACGCGATCTACGACCCGGTCACCCGGCGGTGCACCATGGCCCGGGCCGGACACCCGGCGCCCGCCCTCGTGACCCCGGACGGCGAGGTCACCTTCCCCAGCCTGCCCGCCGGACCGCCGCTGGGTCTGGGCTCGCTGCCCTTCGAGTCGGCGGAGCTGGAGCTCCCGGAAGGCAGCGTGATCGCCCTCTACACCGACGGCCTCATCGAGACCTGCGACCAGGACATCGACGTCGGCCTGGCCCGGCTGAGCAACGCGCTCGGCCAGCCCGGCATGCCCCTGGAGGACCTCTGCTCCGCGGTGCTCGACACCCTGCTGACCTCCCCGCCGTCCGACGACGTCGCCCTGCTGCTGGCCCGCACCCACTCGCTGAGCCCCGGCCACGTCGCCTCCTGGGACCTGCCCACCGACCCGGCCGTGGTCACCAGCGCCCGCTCGCTGGCGGTCCGCCAGCTCGCCGAGTGGGGTCTGGAGGAGCTGATGACGACCACGGAGCTGATCGTCAGCGAGCTGGTCACCAACGCCATCCGCCACGGCACCGGGCCGATCCGGCTGCGCCTGATCCGCCACGACGTGCTGATCTGCGAGGTCGCCGACGGCAGCAACACCTCGCCGCGGCTGCGCCACGCCCGTACCACCGACGAGGGCGGCCGCGGCCTGTTCCTCGTCGCGCAGCTGACCCGCCGGTGGGGCACCCGCTACACCGAGGGCGGCAAGCTGATCTGGGCCGAGCAGGACCTCCCGGCCGCGGCATGAGGCGCACCCCGGCGCGCCCGCGCTCTGTTCATGATCGTGTCCCTCGCGCACACTGGACGTCGGGCCCGGCGAGGTCCGGCCCGCCGGGATCGGGCCCGGCGGGGCCAGGCGCGGGGAGGGGGCACGGCGTGCGGATGTCGTTCGGCCGCGGCGGCCGGCGGACCGGCCGGCGGCGGGGCGGGCTCGCCTCCCCCTGGACCCGCGGCGCCGTGGCGCTCGCGGCCGGGGCGCTGCCCGCGCTGGCGTTTCCGGAGCCGTCGCTGTGGTGGCTGGCGTACGCGGCCCTGGTGCCCTGGATCCTGCTGGCCCGCTCGGCCCCCACCGGGCGGCGGGCGACCCTGGACGGCTGGCTGGGCGGGGCGGGCTTCCTGCTCGCGGTGCACCACTGGCTGATGCCCAGCCTGCATGTGTTCATCGTGGTGCTCGCGGCGCTGCTCGGGCTGGTGTGGGTGCCGTGGGGCTGGCTGGTGCGCCGGCTGCTGCACGGCCGGCCCGGACCGGCCCGGGCGACGGCGGCCCTGGTGCTGCTCCCCTCCGCGTGGCTGCTCGCCGAGCTCGTACGGTCCTGGCAGTACCTCGGCGGGCCCTGGGGCCTGCTCGGCGCGAGCCAGTGGCAGGTGCCGCCCGCGCTGCGGCTGGCGTCGGTGGGCGGGGTGTGGCTGGTCAGCTTTCTCCTCGTGGTGGTCAATGTCGCGCTCGCCCTGCTGATCGCGGTGGCCGGGGCGCGCCGGGTGGCGCTGGCCGCCCTCACGGTGTGCACCGCGGTGGCCGCCGGGGTGTGGGGCTGGGCGCCGGTGCCGGGGCGGGCCGGCACGGTGCGGATCGCGGTGGTGCAGCCCGGGGTGATCGACGTGCCGGGGCAGCGTTTCGACCGCGGCGAGCGGCTGACCCGGCAGTTGGCCGGCCGTGACCTGGACCTCGTGGTGTGGGGCGAGAGCAGCGTCGGCCAGGACCTGGCCGCGCGGCCGGACCTCAGCAGGCGGCTGGCCGCGCTGTCCCGGCTGGTCGGCGCGGACCTGCTGGTCAACGTGGACGCGCGGCGCAGCGACCGGCCGGGGATCTACAAGAGCTCGGTCCTGGTGGGACCGCACGGCCCCACCGGCGAGCGGTACGACAAGATGCGGCTGGTGCCGTTCGGCGAGTACATCCCGGCCCGGTCGCTGCTGGGCTGGGCCACCTCGGTGGGCAAGGCCGCGGGCGAGGACCGCAGGCGGGGCGCGGAGCGGGTGGTGATGCGGCTGCCGGACGGCCTGCGGATCGGGCCGCTGGTCTGCTTCGAGTCCGCCTTCCCCGACATGAGCCGCAATCTGGTGCGGGACGGGGCGCGGCTGCTGGTCGTGCAGTCCGCTACCTCGACGTTCCAGCACAGCTGGGCGCCCGCCCAGCACGCCTCGCTGGCCGCCCTGCGCGCGGCGGAGACCTGGCGGCCGATGGTGCACGCGACGCTGTCGGGGGTGAGCGCGGTGTTCGGGCCGCGCGGCGAGCCGGTGGGCGGCCGGATGGGCACCGACACGAGCGCGGTCAGGGTCTACCAGGTGCCGCTGGGCCGGGGCACCAGCCCGTATGTGCGGACCGGGCCGTGGACGGTGTACGGGTCGCTGGCCGCGCTCGCCGCCTTCGGCGCGGCCGAGGGCGCGGGGGCGCTCAGGCGCCGGCGGGGCTCCGGCGCCGCGGCGCGTCCTTGACTCTCCACCGCCGCGGCGACCCACCGCCGCGGCGATCCACTATCGCGAGCGCCGCTCCGGCGGCCTCACCCCGGCGGGTCCCCCTCCGCCGCGTCCAGCCGCAGCGCGAGCCGGTGGATCGCGGCGCGGACGCCGTCGCCGTACGGGCCCTCGACGAGCCCGCGGGCGCTGGCCCGCGCCAGGGCGAGCTGGCCGCGGGCGGCTTCCGGCCGGCCGAGCTTCGCGTAGTCGGCGGCGAGGTTGAGGTGGAGGCTGGGGTAGAAGGCGCGCACCTCGCCGGCGGCGGGGCGGCGGTCGGCGTCGGCGATCCGGTCGGCCGCGGCGAGCGCCAGCAGGTCCCACCTCAGCTCGTCGGCCGGGTCGTCCTGGGTGTCGGCGAGGTAGTGGGCGAGGGCGCAGCGGTGGAAGGGGTCGCCGCCGGCCCCGCCCTGGTGGAGTTCGCGCCACAGCTCGCTCAGCCGGTTGCGCGCCTCTTCCCGGTCGCCGCCGCGGTGCAGCATGACCGCCTGCCCGATCCTGGTCGGCACTGCGTCGTCCTCGGACGCCCTGCGCCGTGCTCCCGCCATCGCGGCCTCCCGCCGGCCTCCCGCTGTTCCCGCACCGTTCCGCCTTCGAAAGTAGCCCCGGCGGGCGGCGATCGCGGGCAGCGCGCTCATGCGCTCAGCCCGGTGGGGCGTAGCGCTGCGCCAGTTCGGTGACGGTGCGCGCGACCGCGTCACGCAGCTCGGGCGGGCCGAGCACGTCGGCTTCGGCACCCAGCCACAGCAGGTCGTGGGTCGCGACGGGCAGGGACTCCACGGGCAGCACGACCCGCACCCGGCCCTGGGCGTCGGGCGGGCTCGCGGCGGCGGCCGCCGCGGCGCCGGCCGCGCCGAACTTCATCGGGAGCAGCCGCAGTCCGCGCGGGGTGAGCAGCAGTTCGGCCTCGCCCTGGAAGCGCATCTCCTCCAGCTTCCGGGACGACTCCTCCCAGTAGGCGGCCAGGTCGAAGCCGGTGGGCCGCTCGAAGGTCTGCTCCAGGACCTCGGCGGCGAGGATCCGCGACACCCGGTAGGTGCGCACGCTCTCCACGCGGGCCACCAGGTACCAGATGCCGCCCTTGAGGACGAGGCCCAGCGGGTGGAGGTCCCGCTCTACCTCGCCGCGCCAGCGGCGGTAGCGCACCCGCAGGACCCGCGGCCGCCACACCGCCTCGGCGACGGCGCCGAGGTGGGGGACCTCCTCGGCGTCGTGGAACCAGCCGGGCGCGTCCAGGTGGAAGCGCTCCTGGATGCGCCGGGACCGCTCCCCCAGCTCCGCCGGGAGCGCGGCCCGCAGCTTGAGCTGGGCGGTGGCCAGATCGGCGCCCAGGCCCAGCTGGGTGGCCGGGCCCGGCATTCCGGCCAGGAAGAGGGAGTCGGCCTCGTCGCCGGTGAGCCCGGTCAGCCGGGTGCGGTAGCCGTCGAGCAGCCGGTAGCCGCCGGCCGGGCCGCGGTCGGCGTAGATCGGGATGCCGGACGCGCCGAGCGCCTCGATGTCGCGGTAGACCGTGCGGACCGAGACCTCCAGCTCCGCGGCGAGCTCCGGCGCGGTCATCCGACCCCGGTTCTGGAGCAGCAGGAGCAGCGAGAGCAGGCGGTCGGCGCGCATGGCCCCCATTGTGCCGACGTACCTGACAAGAGATGTCAGGTACGGCGGGCAGAGTGCTCCTCGGGCCGCGCGGCAGGGAGCGCGCGAAGCCCTCGGAACCATCGGAAGGACACCGTATGACCACGCACGCCACCGGCACGTTCACCTTCGCCAACTGGGACGAGACCAACGTCGGCGAGGCCGGTGACGGCACCAGGCTGGCCCGCGCCACGGTCACCAACAGCTTCTCCGGGACCCTGGAGGCGGAGCGCACCACCTGCGAGTACGCGATCACCTACTTCACCGACAAGACGGGCGTCTGCACCGGCTACGAGCTGGTGACCGGCACCCTCGGCGGGCGCACCGGCAGCTTCGTCCTCGCGCAGCACGGCACCTTCGGCGAGGACGGCGAGATCCGCTGCTCGCTGGAGGTGGTGCCCGGCTCCGGCACCGGCGAGCTGGCGGGACTCACCGGCAAGGGCGGCTTCGTCGCCATGGCCGGCCGGCCCACCACCCCGTACAGCTTCGAGTACGACCTGGGCTGACGCGGATCACCCGGTGAGGACGGTCACCCGGCCTGGGCCCTGTCGTCAAAGTCCCGCCTGCCCCACGACGCCTGGCACGCACGCTCGCTGCGTTGTCGGGATCGTCCGAGTAGGCCCGCCCCCAGCTACCGCTGGGAGGTGCCCCCGCGAGGACGACCCTCCGCCTTGCGATCGCACGCACCAGACGCCGTGGGGCCCGCCCTGCGGGCGGACGGCGCTACTTTGACGACAGGGCCTGGGCGCCCAGGTTCGGGATCCGCCAGTCGATGGGCGTGTGCCCCTGGGCCTTGACCGCCTCGTCGATCTGGGTGAAGGGGCGCGAGCCGAAGAACTTCTTCGCCGAGAGCGGCGAGGGGTGCGCGCCCTTGACCACGGCGTGTCGCTCCTCGTCGATCAGCGGCAGCTTCTTCTGGGCGTAGTTGCCCCACAGCACGAAGACGGCCGGGTCGGGGCGGGAGGCCACGGCGCGGATCACCGCGTCGGTGAACTTCTCCCACCCCTTGCTCTTGTGGGAGTTGGCCTCGCCGCCCCGGACCGTCAGCACCGCGTTGAGCAGCAGCACGCCCTGCCGGGCCCACGGCATCAGATAGCCGTTGTCCGGGATCGGGTGGCCGAGCTCCTCCTTCATCTCCTTGTAGATGTTCCGCAGCGACGGCGGGATCCTGACGCCGGGGCGCACGGAGAAGCACAGTCCGTGTCCCTGGCCCTCGCCGTGGTACGGGTCCTGCCCGAGGATCAACACCTTCACCTGGTCGTACGGCGTGGCGTCGAGGGCGGCGAACACCTCCTCGCGCGGCGGGTAGACGGGACCCTTGGCCCGCTCCTCCTCGACGAACTCGGTGAGCTCCTTGAAGTAGGGCTTGTCCAGCTCCTCGCCGAGGACGCCGCGCCAGGACTCGGGCAGCATGTCGGTCACGTCAAAAACCTCCGGTGTTCGATCCCTTGACGTGCCTCAGAACCTACCGGCGGCCACCGACAACGGCTCAGGCGGCATCCAGCTTCGCCCGCAGCCCGTCGTCGAGCTCCAGGTCGACCGCGCCCAGCGCCTCCTCGAGCTGGGCCACGGAACTCACCCCGAGCACCGGGATCACCGGCTTGCGCGCCCCGATGAGCCAGGCGAGCACCACCTGGTTGGCGGTGGCGCCGGTCTCCCTCGCCACCTCGCGCAGCACCCTCAGCCGCCGCTCGGTGCCCGGGTGGTCGTACTGCTCGAGGACGCGCTTGTCGGCGCGGGTGTACGCGCCGTGGATCAGCGAGCCGTACGCCAGCAGCGTCATGTCCTCCTGGGTGCCGATGTAGTCGAGGAGGTCGGTCCCCGCGTAGCCCCGGTGGCCCTGGGTGCCGAAGCCGGCCCCAGGCCGCGGCTGGAGGTAGGTGTAGCGCTGCTGGACGCAGACGTAGCGGGCCAGGCCCCGGTCGGCGGCGTACTGCCGCGCCGCGGCCACCGCCCAGGAGGCGTGGTTGCTGCAGCCGAGAATCCCCACGGTGCCCTCCTCGACCAGCCCGGCGAACGCGCCGACGGTCTCCTCCATCGGCACCGTGGGGTCCTCGATGTGCGCGTAGTACAGGTCGACGCGGTCGGTGCCCAGCCGCCGCAGGCTGCCCTCGATACCGGCCCGCACGGTGTCGGCACCGAGGCCCTCCCAGTTGGCGGGCCACTCGGCGCCCCGCGCGGGGTCGGGCCGGGCGCCGACCTTGGTGGCGACGACGGTACTGTCGCGCCGGCCGCGGCTGCGCATCCAGCGGCCGAGCAGTTCCTCGCTCTCGTCGCCGGTGCCGCCCGGCGCCCAGATCGAGTAGTTGTTGGCGGTGTCGACGAACGTCCCGCCCGCCTCGGCGAACCGGTCGAGGACGGCGAAGGACGTCTCCTCGTCGACCGTGCTGCCGAACGGCAGAATGCCCAGGCACAGGGCGCTCACCTCGGGTCCGCCGCCGCCCGCCAGTGTCAGGTAGCGCATGGTACGCACCTCTCCTCACCACGAAGTCCCGGATGCCGGACCCGGTCGGGTCCGACACCCGGGACTGTGCTCGTTGGAGTGCGCGCGAAGGCAAGCCCCCCGCCACCGGCGATGGCGGGATCCGGCCGGGCGCGGCCGGATCCCGCCGCTTCGTCCACTCCGGCGGCTCGGGTGGCCGCCGCGGTTCAGTCCACTCCGGCCTTCAGGAAGATGCCGCCGTCGACCACCAGCGTCTGCCCGGTGATCCAGGCCGCGTGGTCGGAGGTGAGGAACGCGGCGACGCCGCCGATGTCCTCGGGCACGCCCAGCCGCCCCAGCGGGTAGGCCGCCGCGGCCTCCTCCTCCCGCCCCTCGTACAGCGCGGCCGCGAACTTGGTCTTCACCACCGCGGGGGCGATGGCGTTGACCCGCACGCCGGGCGCGAACTCGCGGGCGAGCTGCGCGGTGAGGTTGATCATGGCGGCCTTGCTCACCCCGTACGCCGCTATGAAGGGCGAGGTGGAGAGGCCGGCGACCGAGGCTATGTTGACCACCGCCCCGCCGTTGTCCTTCTGCCACGCCTTCCATGCCTGCTGGGCGAAGCCGAGCGCCGAGACGACGTTGGTCTCGAAGACCTTGCGCAGCACGCCCAGGTCGAGGTCGGCGATCGGCCCGAACACCGGGTTGGTGCCCGCGTTGTTGATCAGGAAGTCCAGCCGCCCGAACGCCTCCATCGCCCGCTCGACGGCGACCGCCTGGTGCGCCTCGTCATGGGCCTTTCCGGCCACGGCGATCACCCGGTCGGAGCCGAGCCGCTCGACGGCCTCCTTGAGGGCGTCCTCGTTGCGCCCGGTGATGCACACCCGGTCACCGCGCGCCACCAGCGCTTCGGCGATGCCGTATCCGATGCCGCGGCTGGCGCCCGTGACGAGCGCGGCGCGGCCGCTGTCCGACGTTCCCGTGGTCATGTGGTCCGTGTCTCCCGTCAGTTGAGCGGGCCGCCGGCCACGTACAGGACCTGGCCGGAGACGAATCCGGCCGCGTCACCGGTGAAGAAGGCGATGGCGTTCGCGATGTCGTCGGGCTGCCCGACGCGGCGCACCGGGATCTGGCCCGCCGCGGCCTCCTGGAACTCCTCGAAACCCATGCCGACGCGCTCGGCCGTGGCGGCGGTCATGTCGGTGGCGATGAAGCCGGGCGCGACGGCGTTGGCGGTGACGCCGAACTTGCCGAGCTCGATGGCCAGGGTCTTGGTGAAGCCCTGCAGCCCGGCCTTGGCCGCCGAGTAGTTGACCTGGCCGCGGTTGCCGAGGGCGGAGCTGCTGGAGAGGTTGACGATCCGGCCGAACTCCGCGTCCACCATGTACTTCTGACAGGCGCGCGACATCAGGAACGCGCCCCGCAGGTGGACGCCGATGACGGTGTCCCAGTCGCTGTCGCTCATCTTGAACAGCAGGTTGTCGCGGAGCACCCCGGCGTTGTTGACGAGGATCACCGGCGCGCCGAGCTCTTCGGCGACACGCCCGACCGCGGTCTCCACCTGGGCCGCGTCCGACACGTCGCAGCCCACGGCGATGGCGGTGCCGCCCGCGTCGGTGATCTTCTTCACGGTGTCCGCGCAGGACGCCTCGTCGAGGTCGAGCACGGCGACGGCGCGGCCCTCCCGCGCCAGGCGCACGGCGGTGGCCGCGCCGATGCCGCGGGCGGCGCCCGTCACGACGGCGACGCGCTGCTCGGTGGTGGACATGCGGGTTCTCCTCGCCTCGGTGGGGCTCACCGCCCGGACGACAAAGACGGTGAGCGACCGCTTAGTCGCTTCAGCAGACGAGACGCTAGAAGCCCCACCACGGCATGTCAACGACCGGACGCCCTTACGCGCTCGGCTCGCCTCCGGGCGCTCGCGGTATCGATCAGCGCCTCCGGCACGGGCGGTATCGACGGTCGTCGGCTTCGGTCACCCACGCGGCGGAGCCGCAAATCCAGCACAGCCCGAGCTCCCTGTGCCTCCTCCCTCTCACAGCACATGTCAGCGCCTCCGGCGCGGGCGGCGCGCCCTTCGGCTCGCTCGCTGGGCGGCTCGGCTCTCGCTCCCTGAGGCGGGCCGAGCCTGAAAAGGCCCCCTCAGCGCACCAGGAGGTCCAGCAGGCGCTCGGTCTCCGCCTCGGCGTCGGCGGTCAGGCCGGTGTGGACCGGGCCCGGCTGGACCACCGTGGAGCGGGGGGCGACCAGCCAGCGGAAGCGGCGCCCGGGGTCGTCGCCCGCGGCCTGTCCGGCCCGCTCCCCGCCGCCGCACACGTTCTCCACCGCGGCGAGCGCCGCCCGTACGCCCGCCACGTCCGCGTCGGGGTCCAGCGCGAGCAGCCTGGCCTCGTCCAGGTGGGTGCGGGCCGCCACGAAGGACTGCGCCCGGCAGTACACGACGACGCCCGCGTTGATCTGCTCGCCGCGCTCGACCCTGGGGACCACGCGCAGCAGCGCGTACTCGAAGACCTCGCGACCGCTGTGCCGCCCGTTCACTCCGACGCCTTTCCCTCGACCCAGATCCGCAGCCACTCCGGAGCCCGGGACGGCCTGTCCTCTTTCGACGGGCGCTGCCCGCCGAAGGTGATCCGGTCGCTGATCGTAGCGGCGCGCTCCAGCAGCAGCTCGACATAGCGGCGGCGCACCGCGTCCGGGCCGTCGAAGCCGGGCTCGTCGGTCAGCCACTCGTCGGGGACGTCGGCCGCGACCTCGGTCAGCAGCTCCTCGGTGATCCGCGGCGCCAGCGCCTCCGCGGCCGCCTCGATGTCCGGGGCGAAGGGGGCGAGGGCGTGGTCGGAGGCGTCGTAGGGCTTGGCGGCCACCGCCTGGGCGCCGCGCCAGCTGTGGTGCCAGATCATCGTCGCGCCGTGGTCGATGAGCCACAGCTTGCCGTGCCAGACCAGCATGTTCGGGTTGCGCCAGGACCTGTCGACGTTGCCGATGAGCGCGTCGAACCACACCACGTGCCCGGCCTCGGCGGAGCCCACCTCGAAGGCCAGCGGGTCGAAGCCGAGCGAGCCGGGGAGGTAGTCCATGCCGAGGTTGAGGCCGCCGCTGGCCTTGAGCAGGTCCTGGACCTCCTCGTCCGGCTCGCCCAGGCCGATCACCGGGTCCAGCTGGATCCGCACCAGGTCCGGCACGCGCAGCCCCAGGCGGCGGCCCAGCTGTCCGCAGATCACCTCGGCGACCAGGGTCTTGCGGCCCTGTCCGGCGCCGATGAACTTCATGACGTAGGTGCCGAGGTCGTCGGCCTCGACGATGCCGGGCAGCGATCCGCCTTCGCGCAGCGGTGTGACATACCGGGTCGCGGTGACTTCAGGGAGCATCCGCCCAGCTTATTGAGCACCGCAAGCGCATTTCGCGGCGGCTGAACGCTCGGGGCGCCGCGCACGTATCGTCTGGGGAAACGCAGGCTCATCAGGAGGCACCACCATGACGGAACCGGCGACCACCGGGCGGGCTACCACCCGCCGCTGCTTTCTCACCGCGGCCGGAGCGGCCGGGCTTGCGGCCGCGCTCACGGCGTGCGGCGGCGGTGACGACTCGAGCTCCGCGGCGCCGTCGCAGGGCGGCGGGGGCGAGGGCATGGAGCTGGCGAAGACCAGCGACATCCCCGAGGGCGGCGGGAAGGTCTTCGCGGACCACAAGATCGTGGTGACCCAGCCGAAGGCGGGCGAGTTCAAGGCGTTCTCGTCGGTGTGTCCGCACGCGGGGAATCCGGTCGGGGACGTCTCCGGCGGCACGATCAACTGTCCGTTCCACGGGAGCAAGTTCTCCATCACCGACGGCAGCGTGCAGGCCGGCCCGTCCCCCAAGCCGCTGCCCAGCGCCGAGATCGAGGTCAAGGGCGGCACCATCTCGATGGCCTGACGGCCGCGGGCCTCACCGCGCCCGGGCCCCGCGCCAGCCGGCGACGACCTCGTCGGCCGTGGTGACCGTGGCGACGAGGGCGAGGGTGTGGCGGACCATCGCCGGGGTGTAGTCGGCGGGCACCCCGGCGATGGCGTCGGCGGGGACCACGGCGGTGTAGCCGAGGTTGACCGCGTCGAAGACCGCGTTGGGGATCGCCACATTGGCCGACACGCCGGCGATGACGAGGGTGCGGCAGCCCAGATTGCGCAGCAGCGCGTCCACGTCGGTCCCGGCGATCGGCGACAGGCCGTGCAGCCGCCGCACGATCAGGTCCTCGGGCGCGACCGGGACCGGCTCGGCGATCCGTACGGCCTCGCTGCCGGTGAGCTGCTGGACCGGCAGCCGCTCGGCGGCCCGGAACAGCCGGGCGTTGCGCCCCGAGCCGCGCCCGTCGGCGCGCCGCTCGGCCACCGCGTGGAGCACCTGTACGGGCGTGTCGTGCGCGGCCGAGACCAGCCGCGCGACCGCGTCGAGGGCCCCGGAGTCGCGGGCCGCGGCGGCCAGTTCGGGCAGGGCGCCACGCGGGCCGACCACGCCGCGCTGACACTCCACGGTGAGCAGCGCGCAGGTCGCGGGATCGAGCAGCTCGGGCAGGGTCCGGCGGTCGTACGGCGGCATGGCGGCCTCCTGCGGGCGGCGTGTCCTCTCCGGCCGCGCGACGGTAGCGGCCATTGCCTTCGGAGGGAAGAGACCCCATCCTGTGCGGCACACACCAGTCACCGGGAGGTGCCGGGACCGATGGCCGTCACCCAGCGGCGGGGCCGCCGCGCCATGATGACCCCAGAAGAGCTGGACTCCTACCTCGCCGAGCGGCGCACCTGCCGGGTGGCGACGGTGGCCGCGGACGGGCGGCCGCACGTCAGCCCCCTGTGGTTCGGCTGGCACGGCGGCTCGCTGTGGCTGTACTCCCTCACCCGCAGCCGCCGCTGGGCGCAACTGCTGCGGGACCCCCGGGTCGCCGTGGTGATCGACGACGGGCACGACTACGGGGAACTGCGGGGCGTCGAGCTGACCGGCGCGGTGGAGGTCGTCGGCGAGGCTCCGCGCACCGGCGAGCCGTGTCCCGAGCTAGACACGCCCGAGCGGCTGTTCGCGGCCAAGTACTTCGGGCTGTCCGCCATGCCGCACGACGGCCGCCACGCGTGGCTGCGCCTGAGGCCCGAGACGATCAGCTCCTGGGACTTCCGCAAGCTCGGTCTCCCGGGCTGACGGATCCGCGCGGCGGCGCGGCTGCGCGGCGGCAGGGTCGGCGCGGCGCACGGTCGGCGCTGCGCCGCGGCCCGCGGCTCAGCCGCCGATCCGCTTGCCCACCTCGCGCAGGACGTCGACGGCCGCTCGGATCGAGGGCCGGCGGTCGGCGTCCGCGCGCCAGACGGCGTAGACATGGCGCCGCATGGTGTGGTGGCGCACCGGCACCACCCGCACCCCCTCGGGCACCGCGCCGCGGCCCAGCCGGGGCACCACGGCGACGCCGAGCCCGGCCGCGATCAGAGCGAGCTGGGTGTGGTGCTCCCGCGCGGTGTGGGAGATGCGCGGCTCCACGCCCTTGCCGCGCAGGGTGATCATCAGCCAGTCGAAGCAGAAGCCTCCCTTGGGCCAGGAGATCCACTCGTCGTTCGCGAACTCCTCCGGGTCCACCGCCTCCCGGTCGGCCAGCGGGTGGTCGGCGGGCATCGCCACGTCCACCGGGTCGTCCAGCAGCGGCGCCTTGACCAGCCCGTCGGGCATCGGCAGCGGCTTGTTGTACCAGTCCACGACGACGGCGAGGTCGATGTCGCCGCGGACCACCGCGGGCACCGACTCGTCGGGCTCCATCTCCTGCAGCCCGGCCCGCAGCTGCGGGTGCTCGACGCGCAGCCTGGAGAGGGCGGCGGGGAAGATGCCGCGCACGGCGGTGGGGAAGGCGCCCATCAGGAGTTCGCCGACCGCCTGGCCGCGCTGCGCCTCCAGGTCGGACTGGGCGAGCTCGACCTGGGAGAGGATGCGGGCTGCGTGGTCGGCGAGCAGCCGCCCGGCGTCGGTGAGGCGCACCCCGCGCCCGTTCTTGGCGAGCAGTTGCTGCCCGGTCTCGCGCTCCAGCTTGGCGAGTTGCTGCGAGACGGCGGAGGTCGTCACGTGCAGCCCTTCGGCTGCGCCGCTCACGGATCCGTGGCGGGACACGGCATACAGCGTACGGAGGCGATCCAGGCTCAACACATAAGCGATACTACGCGATAGCGCGCAGAAATTCTCGCTTGTCCTAAGAGGTCAGAAGGCGCCACAGTGAGGGCCATGAGCACAGCGACCGCCTCCCATACCCCCGCCACCAGGGCCGACACGCCCGACGCCGCCGTCGACGCCACAGCCGACACCGCCTCCGCCGCCACCCGCGGCCCGCTTCTGGACTGGCGGATCCGGTTCGGCGCGCTCTCGCTGATCTGGGGCTTCAGCTTTCTGTTCATCAAGGTCGGCACCGAGGCGTTCGCACCGCTGTACGTCACGCTGGGCCGCATGCTCTTCGGCACCGCCGTTCTGATGGCGGTCCTGGTGGTGAAGCGGGAGCGGCTGCCGCGTGGCGCCCGGGTCTGGGGCCATCTGTCGGTGGCGGCCTTCTTCCTCAACGCCCTGCCGTTCTCGCTGTTCGCGTACGCCGAGCTGACCATCCCCTCCACCCTGGCCGGCATCTGCAACGCGACCTCCCCGCTGTGGGGCATGGTGCTCGCCGTGGTGGCCGCCTCCGACGACCGGCCGACCCGGCGGCGCGTCGCGGGTCTGGGCATCGGCTTCGCCGGGGTGCTGGTGGTGCTCGGGGTCTGGCAGGGATTCTCCGGCCAGGACCCGGCGGGCACCGCGATGGCGCTGGCCGCCTCGCTCAGCTACGCGGTGGGCTGGCAGTACGTGCGGCGCACCCTGAGCGGCGTCGGCCGCTCCCACCTGGCGATGTCCGGCGCCCAGTTGCTGATGGGCACCGCCCAGCTGGCGGTCGTCACCCCGCTGTTCGCCCCGGCGCCCGGCTCCTTCCCGGTGCTGCCGCTGCTGTCGGTGGTCGCGCTGGGCGCGCTCGGCACCGGCTTCGCCTTCCTGGTGCAGTACGGCCTGGTCGAGGAGGTCGGCCCGACCACCGCCATGATGGTGACGTACTTCGTCCCGGTCATCGCGACCGCGGCGGGCGTGGCGATCCTCGGCGAGCACCTGACCTGGAACACTCCGGTCGGCGCGCTGATCGTGCTGGCGGGCGCGGCGCTGACCCAGAAGCGGCCCCGAGCCCGGGCGCCGCGCGCCTGACGGCCGGGGCGACTCAGCCATAGCGCCCCGCCGGGGCCGGTCCCCTCGCCGACGCCAGCGCGTCGGCGAGGGGACCGATGTCGTCCATGGCCAGCGCGGACACGGTCAGCCGCACCCCGGGCGACGAGGCGATCCGGAACCGCGCCCCGGGCGCGACCGCCCAGCCGGACTGCAGCAGCCGGGCGACGGCGCCCGTCTCGTCGGGGACCGGCACCCATACGTTCATCCCGCTACGGCCATGGGCGGCGATCCCGCGCTCGCCCAGCGCCCGCACCAGCGCCTCGCGCCGCGCGCCGTACGAGGCGGCGACCGCCGCCGGGTCCACCGCGCCGGTGCGCCACAGATGTGCCAGCGCGTCCTGCAGCAGATGGCTGACCCAGCCGGGGCCCAGCCGCTGCCGACCGCGCACCCGGTCCACGGTGACCCGGTCACCGGTGAGCTGGGCGATGCGCAGATCGGGCCCGTACGCCTTGGCCGCGGAGCGGACCAGCGCCCAGTGCTCCGTACCGCCCGCCAGCGGGTGCGGCGGCAGGTCCACGATGCCGTGGCCATGGTCGTCCTCGATCAGCAGCGTGTCCGGATGGCGGTCCAGCACCGCGCGCAGCTCGCGGGCGCGCGCGGCGCTCACCGAGGCGCCGGTCGGGTTCTGCGCCCGGCAGGTCACGATCAGCGCCCGCGCCCCCTTGCCCAGCGCTTCCTCGACCCGGTCCGGCAGCGGCCCGTCGTCGTCGAGCGCGACGGGGACGGTGCGCAGCCCCAGCGCGGGGACCAGGTCGAGCAGGCTGCCCCAGCCCGGGTCCTCGACCGCGACCGCGTCGCCGGGCCTCAGGTGGGCGGCGAGCACCCGCTCGATCGCGTCCAGCGAACCTGAGGTGACGGCGACGGGGCCGTCCGGCACCCCGTCCGCGTCGAGGGCGGCGCGGGCCGCCCGGGCGAGTTCCGGAGAGACCTCGGGGGTGCCGTACAGCGCCGGGTGCTCGGCGGCCCGCGCCGCGGCCGCGGCGAGTGCCGCGCCGAGCGGGGGCAGCAGGGCGGGGTCGGGGTTGCCGTCCCCGAGGTCCCGTACGCCCTCGGGGGCCTCGACGCGGATCAGCTCGCGGGAGGTGATGGCGGGGCGCTCGCGCACCCGGCTGCCCTTGCGGCCCGCGGTCTCGATCACTCCCCGGTCCCGCAGCGAGCGGTAGGCGGCGGCGACGGTATTGGGATTGACGCCCAGCTGTGCCGCCAACTCGCGCATGGGCGGCAGCAGTTGGCCCGGGTCCAGGTCACCGGCGCCCACCGCGCGCTCCACACTCGCGGCGATCTCGGCTGCGCGGCGCCCTTCGATCCGATACTCTCCTAGCACAAAGCCGATTTTGCACTAGTTCAAAGGAGTTGGCAAATGACCGTCGCGAGCGCCACCCCGGACGCCTACCAGCCGACCGACCGGACGGTGCCCACCCGGTCCCGCGAGCGCGCCTCGTACGACCGGGAGCTGGTGCACTCGATACTCGACGAGGGCTACGTCTGCCATCTGGGCTTCGTCCGCGACGGCGCCCCCGTGGTCCTGCCGACCCTGTACGGCCGGGTGGGCGAGCGGCTGTATGTGCACGGCTCGACCGGCTCCCGCCCGCTGCGGATGGCGGGCGGCGCCGAGGACCCCGGCCTGCCGGTGTGCCTGACCGTCACCCATGTCGACGGGCTGGTCCTGGCCCGTTCCGCCTTCCACCACTCCATCAACTACCGCTCGGTGGTGGTGCACGGCACCGCCCGCCAGGTGACCGACCCCACCGAGCGCGCCGCCGCGCTCGACGCCCTGGTCGACCACGTGGTGCCCGACCGGGCCGCCGACTCCCGGCCGGCCAACGCCAAGGAACTCGCCGCCACCGCCGTCCTCGCCCTGGACCTCGCCGAGGTCTCCGCGAAGGTGCGCGCCGGCGGCCCGAACGACGAGCCCGAGGACCTCGCGCTCCCCTACTGGAGCGGCGTACTGCCGGTCGCGCGCACCTACGGCACGCCGGTGCCCGCCGACGACCTGCCGGCCGACACGCCCGTGCCCGCCTACCTCACCCGCCGCTGACGAAGCCCGACCGGTCGGCGCCCTCGGCCGCGGCGAGGGGCGCCGATCCGGCCACCGGTTCGGCCACGGCCGCCTTCGGCGCCGAGGTCTGCGCGATGAACGCCCCGGCCAGCACCACAGCGCCGCCCACCACCTGCGGCAGCGAGAGGTGTTCGCCCAGCAGCACCCACGCCAGCACGGTGGCCACGACCGCCTCCAGACACGCCACCACCCCGGCCACCTGCGGCGACAGACTGCGCACCGAGAGGACCCCGGTGAGATAGGCGACCACCGTCGCCACCAGGACGATCCACCCGAGCAGCAGCACGGCCGGCACCCGCGCCCCCGCCAGGTCGGCCCGGCCGGCCAGCACCGACCAGTCCAGGTCCCACGGGCGCGCCACGACGGTCAGCGCCACCATGCCGACGAGCAGCCCGTGCGCGATGACGCCCAGCGGATCCGCGGCGTCCTCGCCGTCGCTGCCGTGGTCGGACAGGACGAAGTAGCCGACCTGGCAGCAGGCGGCCGCCAGGGCGAGCAGCAGCCCCACCGCGTCGAACCGCAGCCCCGACCAGACCTCCACCACACAGGCCAGCCCGCCGACCGCGAGGACGACCCCCACCGCGGCGGCGCCGCTCACCGGCCGCCGCTGGACGAACCGCACCCAGCCGAGCACCAGGGCGGGGGCCAGATATTCGACGAGCAGCGCGACACCCACCGGGATGCGGGAGAGCGCGCCGAAGTAACAGGCCTGCACCCCCGCCACGGCCAGCAGCCCGAACCCCACCAGCAGGGCGGGGCGGCGGGCGGGCAGGTCCCGGTGGCGCCAGGCGACCGGGAGCATGACGAGGGCGGCGCCCGCCACCCGCAGCCAGGTGACGTGGAGCGGTTCCAGACCCGCCTCGATCAGCGGTTTGGCCGCCACCCCCGACCCGCCGAACGCGCACGCCGACGCGAGCGCGAGCCCCAGCCCCGCGTTTCTCGTCCGGCCCGGACCCTGCCCCTGAGTGTCGTGCATTGCGTCATCATGTCAGCTCGCCGACAGGACCGTCACGTCGTTGACTGCTGGCGCACCCCGCCGCCCGACCAGAACTGATGACCCGTCAGTATTGAATGTTCGAGGCACCGGGGCTACGTTGCGCGACACCGCCGGGGCACCCGAGCCGCGGCGCCCTAGCCCATCGACCTGATCGTCGCGGAATCCCGCGGAAGGGGTGGTCCCATGGCCGAGGTCAGCGCCCAGGCGCGCATCGAGGCACCGCCCGAGAAGGTGTGGGCCCGGCTGACGGACTTCTCCTCGTACGGCCAGTGGAACGCCACCCACACCGGCTTCCCCGGGGGCGGCCCCGCCTCGCTCGAGGTGGGGACGGTCTACCAGGAGAACATGAAGCTGATGGGGTTTCCGGCCGAAGTGGCCTGGACCGTCGAGGCCTGCGAGCCGGCCCGGCTGCTCGCCACCCGGGGCAAGGGGCCCATGGGGGTGAGCCTGGCCATGCGGTACTCCCTCACCCCGGACGGCGACGCCACGACGGTCCGCGCCGACAGCGAGTTCACCGGCGCCGCGGTCTCCCTCATGTCCGGGAAGCTCAAGGACTCGGCGGCCGCCGCCCTCGACGAGTCGCTGCGCAGGCTCGCCGGGCTGGTCACCTGAGGGGTCCACCCTGCCGCGATTGGCCATGGCCGGCGCGCCCGCCGGCCCCTACGGTCACCCCATGCGCATCCGAATCGTCGACGCCTTCACCGACCGCCCCTTCGCCGGCAACCCGGCCGGAGTCGTCCTCCTCGACACCAACGCCTTCCCCGAGGACGACCGGCTGCAGCGGATCGCCGCCGAGGTCAACCTGTCCGAGACCGCGTTCGCCCACCCACTGCCCGAGGGCGCGGAGGCCGACTGGGCGCTGCGCTGGTTCACCCCGGTCACCGAGGCGCGCATGTGCGGCCACGCCACCCTGGCGACCGCCCATGTGCTGGGCACCACGGGCGCCGCGACCGGCACGGTCCGCTTCGCCACCCTCAGCGGGGTGCTCTCGGCGACGGCCGGCGACAGCGGCATGATCACCCTGGACTTCCCCACCGCGCGGCTGACCGCGCTCGACGTGGCCCAGGACGCGGCCGGCGCCGTCGTCGGCGCGCTCGGCGCCGAGGCCCGGTCCGTCCACCAGGCCGGCCCGTACATCGACTACCTCGTCGTGGAGGTGGCCGACGAGTCGGCCGTGCACAGGCTGGCCCCGGACCTCACCGCGCTCGCGCGGAGCGGCCCCCGGGGCTGTGCCGTGACCGCGGCCGCCGAGGACCCGGCCCGGGGCTACGACTTCGTCTCGCGCTTCTTCGCCCCGGCCTGCGGCATCGGCGAGGACCCGGTGACCGGCAGCGCGCACACCGCCCTCGCGCCCTTCTGGTCCGCGCGCCTCGGCCGCGACGAGCTGACCGGACTGCAGGCGTCCGCCCGCGGCGGGCTGGTCCGTACGGCGCTGCGCGGCGACCGCACGCTGCTGACCGGCGCCGCGGTCACCGTCATCGAGGGGGAGTTGCTCGCGTAGCTTCTTCCCGGAGGCCGGTCAGGCCGTGGGGAGCCAGTCCACCCGGCCCGCCAGCGCGGCGTATCCGACGAAGGCCACGATGTCGATCAGCGCGTGCGCGGCGACCAGCGGCCCGACCCGGCCCCAGCGGCGGTAGAGGAGGACGAACACCACGCCCATCGCCATGTTGCCGAAGAAGCCGCCGATGCCCTGGTAGAGGTGGTACGAGCCGCGCAGCACCGAGCTCGCCACCAGCGCGGCCATCGGCGTCCAGCCCAGCTGCCCGAGCCTGCGCAGCAGATAGCCGACGACGATCACCTCCTCCAGCACGGCGTTCTGCACGGCGGAGGCGATCAGCACGGGGATCTTCCACCACACGTCGGGCAGTGCCTCGGGCACCACCGTCAGATTGGCCCCGGCGGCCCGTGCCCCGAGATAGAGCAGCAGCCCCGTGCCGCCTATCCCGGCGGCCACCGCGGCGCCCCGGCTCAGGTCGAAGACCGGGCGCCGCCGGTCGAAGCCGATGGCGCGCAGCCCGGCGCCCTCGCGCAGCAGCAGATGGGCCACCAGCGCGACCGGCACCAGCGCGGTGGCGATCCCGAAGAGCTGCCAGGCCAGGTCGAGCCAGGGCCTGCCCGGCGCCTGGGAGGCGTTGAGCGTGGCCGCCTTGTCCTTCAGCCCGCCGGGCGCGGTGACCGAGCCGATGAAACTGATCAGCGCCGACACACCGCTCGCGCCGAGCGACAAGGCCAGTACCAGCAGCGTCTCATGCCGCAGGCCGCGTTCCGAGAGCCTGCCCCCGGGCGGGGAAAGCTCCATGTCCCGCGCGTGTGACTGCACCCCTGCCTCCAGTTCCGGTCCGGACCACTCACCACGCAGGACCCTAAGCGGTCCGGGCCCGCCGCGCGCTGAGACCCCGGCCCGCGCTCAGCCGGAGCAGCCGGCCGGCCAGGTGTGGACGGGGTCGCCGATGTGCATCAGCTCGCAGTAGCGGCGGGTCATGGCCGCCAGCGCGCCGTCCCGGTCGAGCCCCCTCTCCCGCGCCTCGTGGTAGGCGGCGACCTGCCAGGACGCGCCGTTGACCTTCCGCCGGCAGCGCTGCTCGACGATCCCCAGGTAGCGGTCGCGGTCCGCGGGCTCGACGCCCCACGCGTCGAGCCCGGCGGCGGCCAGCGGCAGCAGCTCCTCCTGGACGAGCCGGACGGCGGGGACGTTCACCGTGGAAGAGGAACGGCCGCCCGGCTTGGGCCACCGCAGGACGGCGTCGATGCCGTCGCGGCAGGCGGTGTCGAAGTTGGCCGCCGCGGCCTCGAAGGGCAGCCGCTTCCAGATCGGGCGCGGCTCCTCGGCGAGCGCCCGCACCAGGCCGTAGTAGAAGGCGGCGTTGGCGATCACGTCGCTGACGGTGGGCCCGGCGGGCAGCACCCGGTTCTCCACCCGCAGGTGCGGCACGCCGTCGGCGACCGCGTACACGGGGCGGTTCCAGCGGTAGATCGTGCCGTTGTGCAGCACCAGCTCGTGCAGCTGCGGGACCCCGCCCTCGTCCAGCACCCGCAGCGGGTCCTCTTCCTCCGATGTCGACAGCAGCGGCGGGAAGAAGCGCAGGTTCTCCTCGAAGAGCTCGTACGCGTCATTGATCCAGCGCTCGCCGAACCAGGTCCGCGGGCGGACGCCCTGGGCCGCGAACTCCGGCGGACGGACGTCGGTGGCCTGCTGGAACAGCGGCGGCCGGGACTCGCGCCACACCTCGCGGCCGAACAGGAAGGGGGAGTTGGCGCCCACCGCGATCTGTGCGGCGGCCACCGCCTGGGCCGCGTTCCACACGGCCGCGAAGCGGCCGGGGGTCACCTGCAGATGTAGCTGGACGGAGGTGCAGGCGGCCTCGGGGGCGATCGAGCCGGAGGCGTAGCGGAACCGCTCCTCGCCCTCGACGTCGATCAGGAAATCCTCGCCGCGGGCGGCCAGCATCTGTTCGTTGAGGAGTTTGTAGCGGTCGTCGTAGGAGAGGTTGGTGGATCCCAGGTCGCGTGCGGCGAGGGTCGGGAGAATTCCGATCATAACGATCTCGGAGGACACTTCTCCGGCTTTGCGATCGGCATATGACAACCCGGTCCTGAGCTCTTCCGCCAACTGGTCGAGAACCCTTCCGGACAAACGGTGGGGCACGATGTTTACTTCAAGATTGCACTGCCCGAGTTCGGTCTGGAAATCATGGCTCGCGATTCTCTCCAGAACCTCCGTGTTCATCATCCTCGGCATCCCGTCGGCGTCCGCGAGATTCAGCTCGATCTCCAGCCCCATGAGATTCTTCGGGCGGTCGAATCGCCTCTCGGCCAGGAGCCGGGCCAGCGCCTCGAGGCCCTTCCGGAGCCTCGCGCGCTGCCGCTGCCGGCCGGACGGATCGAACTCCCCGGCTATGACCTTGTCCCCCATCGAAGCGTCCTTCCTCAAGTGGATCAGCGGCGCCGGCCGCGTACATCACGCTCGATGATGCCCAGCCAATGTGATCGATAACGCCCCGCGCGGGCGGCTCAGCCGATAGGCTCTGCACAGCACCGGATTGTCGTGACGAAAAACACCGGCGAGATCAAGCCTACCCGGCGTGGGTTAAAATGCCAGGTCATATCCGTGCATATGGCAGAGAATCGGCGAAAATGCCCGGGCCCTGGCGGACCGGATAAGTGCTTGCCCGCAATACCGGGGACAGGTACATGAAACACGACGGGAACACTTGTCGTATAAGCTCGGTAACCGAGGCAGAGAGACCGTTCCCTGACGTTCGCTCAGGCCCCCTCTGACCCGCGCACACCCCCAGCGCCATTCGTACCTGGCACGCCAGCGCTCCACCGTGTCTCCGAAGTGAGAGGCGACCCACCATGCCGCTGCACGTCCCTCCGGCTCCAGCGCCTGCTCTGAACAGCATCCGCACGGCCCTTGGCTCTCCCACCGCCGCCCGCACCCCGGTCCTCGGCTCCCTGGACGGACCCTTCGAGCTGGAACTCCCCCTGCCCGTCCACGTCCTGGACGACATCACCGCCGCCGACGGCCCGCCGCGCGCCCGACTCACCGGATGGCGGTTCCTGATCCGCGACGGTGACCGTACGGCGGCCTCCGCCGAGGCGATGCTGGCCGCCGACGGCTGGGTGTTCTCCCACTTCTCCGAAGGTCCGTACGTGGCCTCGGCCGAACAGGCGCTGCGCCAGGCCGAGTCGCTGCCCTCGGTGTACCAGCCCCGTCTGCTGTCCATCCCCGAGTTGTACATGCTGACGCTGTGGCTGCGCGGCGACCCGGCCGCCGACCCCGCCGAGGGCCACCTCGCCGCCGCCGACCTGCTGGTGCCGCTGACCCCCGCCCCGCCCGGGATCGCCGCCCACCGCCCGCACCGCGCGGCTGACCTGCTGCCGGTGCTGACCCTGCGGCTGACGCCGACGCCGACCCCCCTGCTCGGCTCCTCCGCCTGACCCGCCCGCGGCCGGCCGCCGCCCGCGCCCGAAGCGCCCCGTGATCCGAGGAGGGATCACGGGGCGCTTCGCCGCAGGCTCGTAACAGTCCCGCCATGATGAACCGACGCACGCCCGAATGCGTCATCATCTAGCAGTACCGGTGCCGCGAAATCCCTGCGGGAACCGGCCCGTAGGGCAACACTGGGAGCAACGAACCGACTGACCAACGGGGGGCGGCCATGACTGCCGCGGCAAGCCACAGGAAACCCACCACACCACAGCGAGAGATCCCTTCCATGTGCCAGCATCAGCCACCGTGCCCGTCAGCCGACTCCGCCGACCGGGAGGCCGCCCATCTCGTGGCGCACCACCCCGAGCAGGGCTGGAGCCTGTTGTGCAATGGCGTCCTCCTCTTCGAGGACACCGGTGAGCTGCTGCCGGACGGGCAGGTCATCGCGCCGCGCCGACCGCTGGACGCCGAGCGCGTCGTCACCGCGGCCTAGCGGCCCGACACCTCCCGCCCGCAGATTGATTCAAGGGGCCGGCCCGGCGCCCGCGCCGCACCGGCCCCGTATCCGACCGGGCGTGCCGGTCAGCTGTCGTACGACTCCAGCGGCGGGCAGGAGCAGACCAGGTTGCGGTCGCCGAAGGCGCCGTCGATCCGCCGCACCGGGGGCCAGTACTTGTCGGACGCCGACACCCCGGCCGGGAAGGCCGCCTCCGACCGGGTGTAGGGGTGCGCCCACTCCCCGCTCAGCGCGGCCGCCGTGTGCGGGGCGTTCCGCAGCGGATTGTCGTCCTCGGGCCACTCCCCCGAGCCGACCTTCTCGATCTCCGCCCGGATGGCGATCATCGCCTCGCAGAACCGGTCCAGCTCCGCCAGGTCCTCGCTCTCCGTCGGCTCGATCATCAGCGTGCCGGCGACCGGGAAGGACATCGTGGGCGCGTGGAACCCGTAGTCCACCAGCCGCTTCGCGACATCGTCGACGCTCACCCCGGTCGCCTTGGTCAGCGGCCGCAGGTCGATGATGCACTCGTGGGCGACCAGGCCGCCGGGGCCGGTGTAGAGCACCGGGTAGTGCGGCTCCAGCCGCTTGGCGATGTAGTTGGCGCTGAGCACCGCCACCTGGGTCGCCCGGCGCAGCCCCTCGGCGCCCATCAGCCGCACGTACGCCCACGAGATCGGCAGGATGCCCGCCGAACCCCAGGGCGCGGCCGCGACCGGGCCCACCCCGGTCGCCGGGCCCGCCGCGGGCTGCAGCGGGTGGTTGGGCAGGTACGGCGCCAGGTGCTCGCGCACCGCGACCGGGCCCACGCCGGGGCCGCCGCCGCCGTGCGGGATGCAGAAGGTCTTGTGCAGGTTCAGGTGGGAGACATCGCCGCCGAACCGGCCCGGCCGGGCCAGCCCCACCAGCGCGTTGAGGTTCGCGCCGTCCACGTAGACCTGGCCGCCCGCGTCGTGCACGGCCGCGCAGATCTCGCCGATGTGCTCCTCGAACACGCCGTGCGTGGAGGGGTAGGTGACCATCAGGACGGCCAGCTCGTCGCCGTACCGCTCGATCTTGGCGCGCAGGTCGTCGGCGTCCACCTCGCCGTCCTCGCCGGTCTTGACCACGACGACCTTCATGCCCGCCATCACGGCGCTGGCGGCGTTGGTGCCGTGCGCGGAGGACGGGATGAGGCAGACGGTGCGGCGCTCGTCGCCGTTGGCCCGGTGGTAGGCCCGGACGGCCAGCAGCCCGGCCAGCTCGCCCTGCGATCCGGCGTTCGGCTGCAGGGACACCTTGTCGTAGCCGGTGACCTCGGCCAGCCGCTCCTCCAGCTCGCGGATCAGCGTCAGATAGCCCTGGGCCTGCTCGACGGGCGCGAAGGGGTGCAGCGCCCCGAACTCCGGCCAGGTGACCGGCTCCATCTCGGTGGTGGCGTTCAGCTTCATGGTGCAGGAGCCGAGCGGGATCATGCCCCGGTCCAGGGCGTAGTCGCGGTCGGCCAGGCGCCGCAGGTAGCGCAGCATCGCGGTCTCGGAGCGGTGCCGGTGGAAGACCGGGTGGGTCAGATACGTGTCGGTGCGCAGCAGCTCGGCGGGGAGCGCGTCGGCCGCCGCGGCGTCCAGCTCGTCGATGGCCGGCAGGCCGCCGTCCACGCCGAAGGCCGACCACACGGCGGCCAGCTGGGCCCGTCCGGTGGTCTCGTCGCAGGCGATGCCCACGTGGTCGGCGTCGGTCAGGCGCAGATTGACCCCGGCCTCGCGGGCCGCGGTCACGACCTCGGCGGCCCGGCCCGGGACATGGGCGGTGAGGGTGTCGAAGAACGCCCCGTGCACGATCTCCACGCCCCCGGCGCGCAGCCCCTCGGCGAGCACGGCCGCGTAGCGGTGGGTGCGCCGGGCGATGGTCCGCAGGCCCTCCGGGCCGTGGTAGACGGCGTACATGCCGGCCATCACGGCGAGCAGCACCTGGGCGGTGCAGATGTTGCTGGTGGCCTTCTCGCGGCGGATGTGCTGCTCGCGGGTCTGCAGGGCAAGGCGGTACGCCTTGTCGCCGTCGGCGTCGACCGAGACGCCCACCAGCCGGCCGGGCAGGCTGCGGGCGTAGGCCTCGCGAACGGCCATGAAGCCGGCGTGCGGCCCGCCGAAGCCCATCGGCACCCCGAACCGCTGGCTGCTGCCGACCGCGATGTCGGCGCCCAGCTCCCCGGGCGGGGTGAGCAGGGTGAGGGCGAGCAGGTCCGCGGCGACGGTGACCACGGCGCCCAGCTCATGGGCCCGCTCGATGACCGGGCGGAGGTCCCGGACGGCGCCGGAGGCCCCGGGGTACTGGAGCAGCACGCCGAACACGCCGCGCTCGGCCACCTCGGCCGGTATGCCCTGCGAGAGGTCGGTGACGACCACCTCGACGCCGGTGGGCTCGGCCCGGGTCCGGATGACCGCGACGGTCTGCGGCAGAGCGTCGGCGTCGACCAGGAACACGCCCTGCTTGACCTTGCCCACCCGCCGGGACAGCGCCATGGCCTCGGCGGCGGCGGTGGCCTCGTCGAGCAGCGAGGCGCCGGCGGTGGGCAGCCCGGTGAGATCGGCGACGACCGTCTGGAAGTTGAGCAGCGCCTCCAGCCTGCCCTGGGAGATCTCGGGCTGGTAGGGCGTGTACGCCGTGTACCAGGCCGGGTTCTCCAGCACATTGCGCAGGATCACCGGAGGGGTGAAGGTCCCGTGGTAGCCCAGGCCGATCATGGGGGCGAGCAGCTGGTTGCGCTCGGCGAGGCCGCGCAGCTCGGCCAGCACCTCGGCCTCGCTGCGGGCCGGGGGCAGCCCCAGCTGCTCGGTGCTCTTGATGACGTCCGGAACGGCGGCCTGGGTGAGTTCGTCGAGCGAGCCGAACCCGACCTGCGCGAGCATCTTGGCCTGCGCCTCGGCGTCGGGTCCCACATGGCGCTGCTCGAATGGCGTACCGCGCTCGAGCTCGGTCAGTGAGGTGCGGTTGGCGGTCATCTGCGAGGCCTCCTGGTCTGTACGACCGATGAGGGACACCACGGCGCGGGTGCCCGAACGGCCTCCCCCTCTGTCATCTCGACCTGAGAGCTTCACCGGTCCGCGGGCGGCGGTCCGGCTTTCACCGTCGGTGAGGAGGGGTCCCGGAGCCGTGCTCGCCCGTGGCCCACCCTGCTTTCCAGAGTGACCTCACCCGCGCGGTACGTGTGCCTGAGAGATTCCGGGGAGGATTTGCTCCTTCGGCGCCTCCGACGACGTCGGCGGAGGACTCTCCCGCACGGGGTCTGCAGCCACAGTCAGCCTACCAGCGAGCCTGTCGGCGGGATCTTTCGGAGAGCGCTCGAGTGGACGCGCGCGGCGTTGTGGCTTTTCGTAGGAATCACGGGAAGTCACGGAAGAATGGCCACCTGTGGGAGAGAGTGTGCAGACCGACATCGATCCGCGGACCCTCATCGGCCGCAAGGCCTTCGACCGCGATGGCACGAAGATCGGCACGGTGGACGAGGTCTACCTCGACGACGCGACCGGCGAGCCGGAGTGGGCGGCCGTACGCACCGGGCTGTTCAGCCGGGATGTGTTCGTGCCGCTGGAACCGAGCGAGATCGTCGGCGACACGCTGCGGGTGCCGTACGAGCGGGCGCTGATCAAGGACGCGCCGGACTTCGGCGTCGGCCGCCATCTGTCGCCCGAGCAGGAGCTGCAGCTCTACCACCACTACGGGCTCGATGTGAGCGGCTGAGCCCGCCCGCGGTCCCGGTCGTGGGCCTGGGCCGGGTCGTGAGCCCGGCCCGGGTCGTGGCCGGGGCCGTGGTCATGGCCGGGGTCCGGGGCGTGAGCCTGGTGCTGGTCATGAGCCTGGTCCCGGTCGTGGCCGGGGCTTTCGTCCGGGATGGCGGGGCTTTCGTCCGGGCCGGCGGCGGGCTCGGGGCGCACCAGCGGCAGCGGCTCCGACGGCTCCAGCGCCGGGTCGTCGACCGCGAAGGTCCTCACCCGGCCCGGCGCCGACCAGGGGTCCTCGAACCGCACGGTCACCCGGCCGACCCCGCTGCCCTGCACCCACCCCGCCCCGTACTCGGCGTGTCGCACATCGGCGCCGGGCAGCCAGCGGCGGGGCCGGGCGACGTCCTCACCGCCCTCCTCCAGGGCCGCCGGGAGGGCCTCCGGCGCCCCTCCGGCCTCCCCCGCCCCCTCCGTCACCTCCTGGGCCTCCTCGGCCTCGTGGGCGGCCTGCGCGGCCTGGGCGAAGAGGTCCTCCTGGGTGTAGTCCGCCAGGCCGCTCACGCCCACCCCCAGCAGCCGCACGCCCGCCGTGGTGTCCACCCCCTCGAGCAGCCGCGCCGCGGCCTCCCGCACCACCGCCGGGTCGTCCGTCGGTCCGCGCAGCGTCTCGGACCTGGTCAGCGTGGAGAAGTCGTAACGCCGCACCTTGAGCACGACCGTGCGCCCCGAGCGGCCGGCCTCGCGCAGCCGCCGCACACACCGGTCGGCCAGCCGCGCCACCTCCACCTGCACCCGGGTGCGGTCGGTGAGGTCGACGTCGAAGGTGTCCTCCACCGACACGGACTTGGCGTCCCGCTCGGCGACGACCGGCCGGTCGTCCCGCCCGCAGGCCATCGCGTACAGCGAGGCGCCATGGGCCTTGCCCAGCAGCCGCACCAGCTCCTCCTCCCCCGCCTCCCGGGTCTCGGCGACGGTGTGGATCCCCGCCCGGCGCAGCGCCTCCGCGGTGGCCGGGCCCACCCCCGGGAGGGTGCGCACCGACATCGGCCCCAGCAGCTCCCATTCGGTGCCCGGCTCGATGAGCACCAGCCCATCGGGCTTGGCCTGCTCGGAGGCGATCTTGGCGAGCATCTTGGAACCGGCCAGGCCCACCGAGCCGGTCAGCCCGGTGGCGGCCGCGATGTCCGCCCGCAGCCGCTCCCCCACGGCCCGCGCCGCCTCGGGGGAGGCCGGGACACCGCCGGCCTCCAGATCCACGAACGCCTCGTCCAGGCTCAGGGGCTCCACCAGCGGGGACAGCGCGCCCAGCAGCCCCATGACGATGTCGCTCACCTGGCGGTACACGGCGAAGCGGGGGGCGAGGTACGCCGCGTTCGGACACAGGCGGCGGGCCTGGGCCATCGCCATGGCCGAACGGACCCCGAACACCCGCGCCTCGTAGGAGGCCGTGGAGACCACGCCGCGCGGCCCCAGACCGCCGACGATCACGGGCTTGCCGCGCAGGCTGGGCTTGGCCGCCTGCTCCGCCGCGGCGAAGAAGGCGTCCATGTCCAGATGCAGGATCGTCGGCACACCCCTCACACCTACAGATGCTGCCGCATGCCACTGACAATCGGGCGGCCCGGCCGGTGGGCCGTTCAGCCGAGGGCCCGGCCGCGGCGCGCTCCGGCTCGCGCGCGCAGGGCTCCCCCTTTGACGACAGACCCCAGGGCGGTTCAGCCCGCCCGGTTGCGGCGCCGCGCGAGCTCGTCCTCGGGGTTGTGCCCCACCAGCGTCTCGCCGGTGTCCACCCGCTCGCCGTGCAGCTGGGCCAGAGCGCTCTCCACGTCCCGCCACACCACGCCCACCGCGATCCCGAAGACGCCCTGGCCGCCTTGGAGGAGGTCCACCACCTCGTCGGGCGAGGTGCACTCGTAGACCGTCGCACCGTCGCTCATCAGCGTCATCTGGGCGAGGTCGTCGAGGCCGCGGGAGCGCAGGTGCTGGACGGCGGCCCGGATGTTCTGCAGGGACACGCCGGTGTCCAGGAGCCGCTTGACGATCTTGAGGACGACGACGTCCCGGAAGCTGTACAGCCGCTGGCTGCCCGAGCCGTACGCGGGCCGGACGCTCGGCTCCACCAGCCCGGTGCGCGCCCAGTAGTCCAGCTGGCGGTAGGTGATGCCGGCGGCGGCGCACGCGGTCGGCCCGCGGTATCCCACCTTCTCGGGCTTCGCCGAAGCGCCTTCCCTCGGCGCGGCCTGTGCCGCGACCCGAGCCTTCAGTGCCGGTTCGGCCGGTGCGCTCCCCTGGAGCGCGTACGGACCGCCTGCCGCCGTGCCGTCGCCGCTGCTTCTCACGCCGACCTCCGTCCTCGACCTGCCTTCTCGACGGTAGGCAGTCACCCGGGGTGCGTCAACGATCGCCACACTCGGCACGCCGAGTGATAATCACCCTAAGGGTGGTTTCCCGTGTCCCTCTGCGGGGAAAGGCTACTCGAATGCGCTGGCGAGAACCGGCGTATGGCGCAGCTCATCGGCGGCTCGGCCCATCGGCTCACCGCGGCGCCCGCTCACCGGCTGCTGGTGCTCACTGGCTGCTGGTGCCGAAGTCCTCGGGCGAGATCTGGTCGAGGAACTCGCGGAACTTCTCCACCTCGTCCTCCTGCTCGTCCGGGATGGCGATCCCCGCGTCGTCCAGCACGCCGTCACTGCCGTAGATCGGCGTGCCGGTGCGCAGCGCCAGAGCTATGGCGTCGGACGGCCGCGCACTGACCTCCACCCCGCTGGCGAACACCAGTTCCGCGTAGAAGACGCCTTCGCGCAGGTCCGTGATCCGGACCTCGGTGAGCTGCTGGCCGACCGCGTCGAGCACGTCCTTGAAGAGGTCGTGGGTCAGCGGGCGCGCCGGAGCCATGCCCTGCTGGGCGAAGGCGATCGCGGTCGCCTCCCCGGGGCCGATCCAAATGGGGAGGTAGCGGTCGCCTCCTACCTCGCGCAGGAGCACGATCGGTTGGTTGGAGGGCATCTCCACCCGGACACCCACGACGTCGAGCTCGTTCACACAGCAACCCTAGGACGTGCCCGGCCGGTTTGGATAGTCGGGGCCTGGCCGGTCACCGGGAACCGACCCGCAATGCGGACTGCACGAAGGCCGCGTGAAGCCGTACGGACAGCTCGGCGAGCTCCTGGGCGCTGGCCTCCGCATGGGCTCTGGTCTGCGGATTTCGGTGTCCCCGCAGGGGTGCGACCACCTGCTCGAGCAGTCCCGCCTCACGCTCCGCGGCGGCTTTCATGATCCGCAAATGACGTGGTTCCAGACCGAAACGACCCAGGTCCGCGAGGAGCCTGACGACCGTCACCGCCTCGATGCCGTAACCGCCGTCCGGATCCGGCGCGAGCAGGCCGTACGACTCCCACGCGGCCAGCTCGGCCTCGGCGAGCCCGGTGGCGGCCAGCAGCTCGGCCCGGCCCACCCGGGGGGCGGTGCGGCGCTCCGGGGCGCCCTCCGGCCCCTCCTCGCCCGAGGCGGGCGGCCGGGGGCCCGGGGCCGTGGCGGGGAGCCGGGGCCGCTCTCCCCGCTCCAGGGCGTCCAGATGCTCCCGAATGACCTTCAGTGGCAGGTAGTGGTCGCGCTGCATGCGCAGGACATGGCCGAGCCGCTCCACGTCCTCCGGGCTGAATTTGCGACAGCCGGAGGGCGAGCGGCACGGCTCGACCAGGCCCTCGGCCTCCAGAAAACGGATCTTGGAGACGGTGACCTCGGGGAATTCATCCCGCAGCAGACGCAGCACGGTGCCGATGCTCATCGGCCGGCCGCCCGCGGGGGCGGTGCCGGTGCCGGCACCGCCCGACGGTGTCTGACGCATGGACCTCCCCTGGCGGGTCAGATGCCGAAGCCTCGCTGGCTCGGGTAGAAGACCATCCGGTACTTGCCGATCTGCACCTCGTCGCCGCTGGTCAGGATGGCCGAGTCGATCGGCTCCCGGTTGAGGTACGTCCCGTTCAGGCTGCCGACGTCCGCGACGGTGAAGGAGCCGTCCTGGCCGCGCCGGAACTCCACATGGCGACGCGAGACCGTCACGTCGTCCAGGAAGATGTCGCTCTGCGGGTGACGGCCGGCCGTGGTCACATCGCTGTCCAGCAGGAAGCGGCTGCCGGAGTTCGGACCGCGGCGGACCACCAGCAGCGCCGACCCCGGGGGCAGCGCGTCGACGGCCGCCTGGGCCTCCGGGGAGAGCGAGGGCAGCGGAGTCTGCCCGGTCACCTCGGAGTCGTAGGCCTCCAGCCCGGAGATCGAGATGGTCGACGTCGTCTCCGAGGCGCGCTCGGAAGGCGCCTGGCCCCGCAGCGGCGCGCCGCAGTTGGAGCAGAACCGGCTGGCTTCCGCGTTTTGGTGCCCGCACCTGGGACAGACAGGCAAGCCGAACCCTCCGCCCGTGTTCGCGGTCGACGGTTCCCCGAAACCTATGCGTCCGGATGCGGCAGGGTCAACAGAAGACGCGCCCTGACCACCCGGAATTCCGCCGCCCTGACCACCGACCTGGTCCCGGAACAGCGGACGCTCCTCACTCACCCCGCTCTCCTCCGCGGCACGCGGGGCGCGGTGGCGAGCGGTGCTGCTGCCGCCGTCCTGGCGTGCGCTCTTGCCGAACAACTTCCCGAACAACTTCACGGGCGATTCCCCTTGACTGAAACAGACCCGCCCGTGGGGCAGGGCAAACCCTCGATGCACACACCAGACGGTCCGGACATCCTCACAACGTCCGTGACCACCAGACAGTTTCCATCACGCGCGACTCTTCCGGTGCGCCGACCCCCCGCGTCCTCATCGTCTCGCCGCGAGACTCCCATACCGAACCGCCTCACCGCGATGACGACCGAGCGTAGTCAGGCCGCTTCGCCGACCGCAAGGCGTCGACGACGATCTTCTCCGAACGCTCGATGGACACGGTGGCCTGCTCCTTCTCCAGGCTCTGCACCACTCCGCCCGGAATGTTCAGGGCCGGCTCCAAGTCCTCCGGCTTGCCGATGACCTTGATCACGTACGGCTGTGTCACTTTCCGTCCATCGATTTCCACCGCGCCGCCGACGTCCGAGAAGTACGTACTGGCGATCACCCGCACCTTGCCGATCTGGATCGCCTCGGCACCGGCGGCGCGCAGTTCCTGCACCGCGTCGAGCAGCATGTCCGACTCCACGGCGCTCCCCGACGCGTCGATCTTCATGGTGATGCCCGGTCCCTGCGCGGCGACCGTGCCCGCGAGCACGGCGAGCTGCCGCTCCTTCTGGGCCGTCTGCTTACGGGCCTCCTCGGCCTGGTCCGAGCTGTTCTCCAACTCGGTCTGCTGCTTCTCCAGCCGCTGCTTCTCCTCGTGGAGCCGCTCGGTGCGGTTGTCCAGCTCGTCGAGGATGCGCACCAGGTCCTCCTGCCGGGCGCCGCGCAGCACGCTGCTCTCATTGGTCGAGCGCACCTGGATGGCCAGGCCGAGGCCCAGCCCGAACAGCAGGAGCGCGACGATGAGTTGAGCCCGGGTCAGCCGGGGCGGCCACAGGCCGTTCACCAGCCGCTGGCGGCCGGTGGACGGCCGCGGGGCCTCCGCGGCCTCCGCGCTCCCCCCGGCGTCCTCAGGCCCGTCTACGGCCGCCTCGCCGGGTCCGCTCAAGGTCTCGTCGGTCGGCTTCCCGGGCTCGGCCGGGGTCTGGTCGGTCGTCATCGGCTCACGCCCGGAAGACATGGCGGCGGATGGCGGCGGCGTTGGAGAAGATCCGGATGCCGAGGACGACCACCACGCCGGTGGACAGCTGGGCCCCGACCCCGAGCTTGTCGCCGAGGAAGACGATCAGCGCGGCGACCACCACATTGGACAGGAACGAGACCACGAAGACCTTGTCGTCGAAGATCCCGTCGAGCATCGCCCGGAAGCCGCCGAACACCGCGTCCAGCGCGGCCACGACGGCGATCGGCAGATAGGGCTCGACCACCGTCGGCACCACGGGTCGGACCACGAGTCCGACCACGACTCCCACGACGAGGCCCAGTACGGCGATCACGATGTGCCCTTCCCTGTGTCGGTGCCGCCCTTCCCGGGGCCACCGGCTATCGGTTCTGCGGTTCGTACGATCAGACTCGGCGCGGCCGGGAGCAGCACCTCGTCCTCGGCGGAGATGCTGGTGCGGATGCCGTAGTTCTCGTGCAGCACATGCAGGTACTGTCCGTCGGCACTGTCCTGGAAGGCCGTGCTCAGCCGCCGTCCGTCCCCCACCGCGAGCACCGTGTACGGCGGCGCCAGCGGCTTGTTGTCGACCAGTATGGCGTCTCCCGCGGCCCTGATCGCCGAGAGGGCGGTCAGCCGCTGCCCGTTGATCGAGACGGCCTCCGCGCCCGACTCCCACAGCCCGTTCACGACCCGCTGCATGTCGCGGTCGCGCACCCGGCCGGTGTCCGAGAAGTTGGAGCTCTCGCGCGGCCCGCCGCCGCCCTCGTCCGCCTGCTTGGCGTCGTCGACGACCAGCTTGACCCCCGGGCCCTTCACCTCGGTCGCCCCGGACAGCAGCGCGACCAGCTCCCCCTTGTCCCCGCCGTGCTTCTCCAGCGCCTGCCGCTGCCTGTCCCCGACCTCCTTGCGGAGCCTGTCCACGCTCTTCTGGAGGTCGTCCGCGTTCGAGTTTCCCGTCTCGATGCGGTCGATCAGCTTCTCCCGCTCCTTGGCCAGCGTCGGCGCCGATATCCGGGCCTCGACGGCGCCGATGGTCACGATGCCCGCGACCAGCACCAGTCCCGCGGCCACCACCAGCCTGCCGCGCAGCGTGCGCGGCAGGCCGCGCCGGCCCTCCGTGCCGTGCCGCGCGGCCGCCTCGGCGTATCCGTCGTCGAGGCTGTGGTCCATCACATTGGTCAGCAGCGACATGGACGCGTCGAGACGCGGACGGGGGCGCGGCGGAGCTGTGCTCCGAACGGGGGGCTGCTGCGGCATGCCGCACATCGTCGCACGTCGGGGGCGCGGCCGCCGAATGGCCCCACCGGCGAGCCGGATCCGGGCCGTCGGCGGCCGCGCCCCCGCGTGCTCTCCGCGGCCGCTCGGCCGCGCCCCACCAGGGGGATCGGGTCAGCGTCCGGCGCTCTCCACCACGGCGGACCACTCGTCCAGCAGCGTCTGCGCCGACGCGTCGTCCGGACCCTCCGCCCACAGATGGGTGACCGCCTCCGCCGGATCGGGCAGCACCATGACCCAGCGCCCGTCGGCCTCGACCACGCGCACGCCGTCGGTGGTGTCCACCGAGCGGTCGCCCGCCGCCTCCACCACGCGGCGCATGACCAGGCCCTTGACCGCCCAGGGGGTGGCCAGATCGCGGCGCAGCACATGGGCGCGCGGAATCCGGGCGTCGATCTGGCTGAGGGTGAGCTGGGTGCGGGCCACCAGGCCGATCAGCCGCACGAAGGCGGCCGTGCCGTCGAAGACGCTGCTGAACTCGGGGATGATGAACCCGCCGCGCCCGTCCCCGCCGAAGATGGTGCCCTCCGCCCTGGCGACCCGGGTGAGGTCGTCGGCCGCGGTGGTGGTCCACTCCACCTGGGTGCCGTGGTACGCGGCCACCTGCTCGGCGATGCGGGTGGTGGTCACCGGCAGCGCCACGCGCCCGCTGCGACGCTCCGCGGCCACCAGATCCAGCATGACCAGCAGGGCCCGGTCGTCCTCGACGATGCGCCCGCGCTCGTCCACCAGCGACAGCCGCTCGCCCACCGGGTCGAAGCGCACGCCGAACGCCGCGCGGGCCGAGGCGACGATCTCCCCGAGCCGTACCAGGCCCGAGCGGCGCGCCTCCGCGGTCTCGGTGGGCCGTGATTCGTTCAGCCCGGGATTGATGGTCAGCGCGTCGACCCCGAGCCGGCCGAGCAGGCTGGGCAGAACCAGCCCCGCGCTGCCGTTGGACGCGTCCACGACGACCTTGAGGCCCGACTCGGCGATGCCGCTGGTGTCCACGGCGCGCAGCAGGGAGCCGGTGTACGAGTCGAAGACGCTGGACGGGAAGGACAGGTCGCCGATCTCGCCGGGGAAGGCCCTCCGGTACTCCTGGCGCGCGTACACCCGGTCCAGCTTCCGCTGCCGGGCGGCCGACAGGTCGGCGCCGCGCTCGTCGAAGAACATGATGTCGACGGAGTCGGGCACGCCGGGCGAGGTACGGATCATGATGCCGCCGGCGCTGCCCCGGGCGGTCTGCTCGCGCGCCACGGGCAGCGGCACGTTCTCCAGGTCCCGGACGTCGATGGCACTGGTCTGGAGGGCCGAGATCACAGCCCGCTTGAGCGCCCGCGCACCACGGGAGTGGTCACGGGCGGTGGTGACCGTCGAGCCCTTCTTGAGGGTGGTGGCATAGGCGCCGGCGAGCCGCACGGCCAGCTCCGGGGTGATCTCCACGTTCAGGATCCCGGACACGCCGCGGGCGCCGAAGAGGTGGGCCTGGCCGCGCGACTCCCAGATGACCGAGGTGTTGACGAAGGCGCCCGCCTCGATCGTCTTGAAGGGGTACACCCGGACATTGCCCTGGACGATCGATTCCTCGCCGATCAGGCACTCGTCGCCGATGACCGCGCCGTCCTCGATCCGGGCGGCCCGCATGACGTCGGTGTTCTTTCCGATGACGCAGCCGCGCAGATTGGCCTGCTGGCCCACGTACACATTGTCGTGGACCACGGCTCTGTGCAGGAAGGCTCCGCTCTTCACGACGACGTTCGACCCCACGACGGTGTGCTCGCGGATTTCCGCGTCCGCCTCCACCTTCGCGTAGTCGCCGATGTAGAGCGGGCCGCGCAGCACGGCGTCCTGATGGACCTCGGCACCCTCGGCGACCCACACCCCGGGGGAGATCTCGAAGCCGTCGATCTCGACGTCGACCTTGCCCTCCAGCACATCGGCCTGGGCCTTCACATAGCTCTCGTGGGTGCCGACGTCCTCCCAGTAGCCCTCGGCGACATAGCCGTAAATCGGCTTGCCTTCCTTCATGAGCTGCGGGAAGACATCACCGGACCAGTCGACGGGCACATCGGGCTCGACATAGTCGAAGACCTCCGGCTCCATCACATAGATGCCGGTGTTCACCGTGTCGGAGAAGACCTGGCCCCAGGTGGGCTTCTCCAGGAAGCGCTCGACCCGGCCGCCCTCGTCGACGATGGTGATGCCGAACTCCAGGGGATTGGGCACACGGGTCAGACAGACCGTGACCAGCGCGCCCTTCTCCTTGTGGAAATTGATCAGCTCGGTGAGGTCGAAGTCCGTCAGGGCATCGCCCGAAATCACGAGAAAGGCATCGTCCTTGAGTGCCTCCTCCGCGTTTTTGACGCTGCCGGCGGTGCCGAGTGGCTTTTCCTCATTGGCGTACGTGAGCTCCATACCGAGCTCCTCGCCGTCACCGAAGTAGTTCTTGACCAGCGATGCGAGGAACTGGACGGTCACCACGGTCTCGCACAGACCATGCCTCTTGAGCAGCCGCAGCACGTGCTCCATGATCGGCCGGTTCGCCACCGGCAGCAGCGGCTTGGGCATGGTCGAGGTCATCGGGCGCAGGCGAGTTCCCTCGCCTCCCGCCATCACGACGGCCTTCATGTCGGAAGCGTCCTCCTTGAAGAGACGACGGTCATGCCGACTGACGCGCCCCGATGGCCCACATACCTATCGCATTACGAGCGCCCCGCCGCTACGGGCCGGCACATCAGCGAGCTCAGTCGGCCGCGGCGTCCGCCTTCACGAGTCGGCGGACCTGAACCACGTAGAGGACTCCTGCCCACCAATAGAGGGTTGTACCCCATCCTGCGAAGGCCCATCCGAAAATAGCAGCGATTGTGTGAAGTGGGCCACTTCCATCACTCAGAAGGAGCAGCGGGAAGGCGTACATCAGGTTGAAGGTCGCCGCCTTGCCGAGGAAGTTGACCTGGGGCGGCGGATAGCCGTGGCGGCGCAGGATGCCGACCATGACCAGCAGCACCAGCTCCCGCGCGAGGAGCACCGCGGTCAGCCAGATCGGCAGGATGTCACGCCAGGTCAGGCCGACGAGTGTAGACAGAATGTAGAGGCGGTCGGCCGCCGGATCCAGGATCCGGCCGAGGCTGCTGACCTGATTCCAGCGGCGGGCCAGCTTCCCGTCCAGATAGTCGCTCACCCCGCTGAGCGCGAGCACGACGAGTGCCCATTCGTCACTCTTCGGCCCGCCGAACTCGGGCCTGAGGATCAGCCACAGGAAAAGCGGAACGCCGACCAGACGCGCGGCGCTGAGGATGTTCGGGATGGTGAGCACGCGGTTGGTCTGGACGCGTGTCTCCTGGACCTCCACCCGGGAGCCTCCTGTGGGAACGGTGTGTCGATGGATGCCTCATGACCTTACCGGTAGGTCCGGGCGGCTCGGCACGGGGTCCTGGATACAACAAAAAGCCCCGGACGGAACCAATGGTTCCGTCCGGGGCTTTTCAATGATTGTTCGGCGGCGTCCTACTCTCCCACAGGGTCCCCCCTGCAGTACCATCGGCGCTGAAAGGCTTAGCTTCCGGGTTCGGAATGTAACCGGGCGTTTCCCTAACGCAATGACCACCGAAACACTATGAAGAAAACAAACCAGCCCAACCCATATAGTACGGGTCAGCACATGGTCGTTACTTCAGAACCAACACAGTGAACGCGAGCAACTGAGGACAAGCCCTCGGCCTATTAGTACCAGTCAACTCCACCGGTCACCCGGCTTCCATATCTGGCCTATCAACCCAGTCGTCTACTGGGAGCCTTACCCCATCAAGTGGGTGGGA